>CANEUK010000029.1 GCA_947441695.1 Rickettsiales bacterium | reverse complement strand
CAGAAATTCCAGCACGGGTGCCTAAAAGCAAAATTCTGTCACCGTTTTTTATCTTATTGTTTATAAAAGCGTGATGCAAAGCGCTTGGAATTGAAGCTGCGACTTGGTTCCCATTTTCTGGAAAAATATTGATTAACTTTTCTTCTGGAATTTTTATTCTATCTTGAAGGTGGCGAATAGCTAATTTACTTGCTTGATGAGGTATAAATAAATCAATATCAGACATTTTTAGACCAGCTTTATCAAATAAATTTTTTAGAAATGTTGGAAGTAATTCTGCAGTAAATTTATAAGTTGCTTTTCCATTCATTTCAAAAACGGCATATTTAGCATAGTCATTTCCTCCTTTGTTAGGATGTAACTTGGTCCCGCCAGATCTTATTTGGCAGTGTTTTATTCCATCGCTATAAGTTGCAAAATGTGATGATAGAACCTGAATATTATTTTTAGATTTTTCTGAAATATTTGTAACAACTGCTGCAGCCGATCCATCTCCAAAAATATTACAGCTTTCCATATCTAGCCAATTCATGCTAAGTGATGGAATTTCGCTAGAAACAATCAAAACATGATTAAACCTTCCAGTTTTAATCATGCATGAAGCTATATCCAAAGCTGACAAAAAGCTCAAACAGGTACTATTAACATCAAAGGTGGTAACCCCAGATTTTTCCAATCCTAAAGTTCTGCTAATTATAGAAGAAGTGCTTGGAATTGCCTGTTCCATTCCTCCAGATGCGCTGATAATACAATCAATATCACTCATTTTAATGCCAGAATTCTCAACAGCTTGAATGGCTGCTTTCATCGCCATAAAAGAAGTTGTTTCATGGTCTGAAGCAAAATGTCTTTTTATAATACCAGATTTGTTCCTAATCCACCCCGATTCTTTACCAAGTTTTTGGTCTAAAGCTTCAGAAGTTATAATTTTTTCTGGTAAATATATTCCAGTTCCAGCAATTGATATGGTGAGTCTGGTCATGGATTTACGTGGTTTAATTTGTGATGATATTTTTCACGGCAACGTAATCAACTTTTCCGGTTCCAAGCAACGGCAGTTTTTCAACAACAATTATTTCTTTTGGAACCGACAATTCAGTAATTTGATTTTCTTTGAAATAAGTTGAAATATCGGCGCGTTTCAAGGTTTGGCTGGTGGTCATTAAAACTAATTGTTCACCTTTTTTTGCATCAAAAATTGCTACAATTGCATGCGCTGATTTTGAATCAATTTTAGCAATATTTACTTCGGTTGAAGTTAGCGAAACCATTTCGCCAGCAATTTTGGCAAAGCGTTTAACCCGACCTTTTATTGAAATGTAGCCTTTTTCATCGATTGCAACAATGTCGCCAGTGTCGTACCAGCCATCTTGAAGCGGCGTTATATTTCCTGGATTAGAACTTAATAAATAACCTTTCATCACATTTGGCCCCCAAACCCAAAGTTTTTTCCCGTCAGTAATTCCAGCAATTTCTTCGAGTTTAAATTTTATACTTGGCATTAAGCGTCCAACGGTTCCTGGTTTATTATGCATTGGCGTGTTGGTTGAAAGTGCGGGCGCGGTTTCGGTTGCGCCATAGCCTTCAAAAATTCTTACGCCAAATCTTTCTGACCAAGTTTTTCTGGTATTAACATCTAATTTTTCTGCGCCAGCAAATACGTAGCGAATTGAATAAAAGTCATAAGCGTTAGCAAAACGGGCGTAGTTCGAAAGAAAGGTATTTGTGCCAAACATGATTGTAGCGTTGGTGTCGTAGACCAATTCTGGCACAATTCGATAATGAAGCGGAGACGGATAAAAGAAGGTTTTTATTCCAGCTAAAATCGGAAGTAATGTTCCGCCAGTTAAACCAAAAGAATGAAAGATTGGCAAAGCGTTAAAGACTTTATCTTTGCTTGAAAAATCAACTCGAGAAGCAAGTTGAAAACGATTAGCCTGAATATTTTCGTGACTTAAAACCACGCCTTTGGGCGTTCCTTCCGAACCAGAAGTAAAAAGAATTACAGACGCGTTTTGAGCAGAAGTTGGTTGGTAAAATTTTTGGGCAAAAAATGTCTTAAAAAGTCCACAAATTTTGTCTAAAATTCCAATCTTTTTTGCGATATTTTCTAAATAAATTATTCTGATTTTTTCGTTTTCTGCCGCTTCAACAAGTTTTTGTAACTTTGCGCCTTCAATAAACTTTTTGGAGGTAAAAATGGTTTTAATTTTTGCCAACTTACAAGCGGCAATAAAATTAGCGCCACCAGTTGAAAAATTAATCATTGCTGGAACGCGATTTATTGAATGCATGGCAAAAAATGTTACGATGCTGGCGTTCATATTTGGCAACATCAAACCAACATATTCGTTTTCTGAAGTTTCTTTGGCAATTTGGTTTCCAAGAATAAAACTTCGCGCAATTAGTTGTTTGTAAGTCAAAGGCTTGCGCTCAACATCAACAATAATTTCGTGATTTTTACCGTGAATTTTTGCGGCATCTAAAAGCGAAGAAAATAAAGTTTTTTTGTAATCTGAACTTTCAAACAACATTTCGGTCATAATGTCATAAAGCTTGTCAGCGTTTGCTGCGCGACGATTTCGACCAGTAATTTCTTTTGCCACTTCAAACTTTTGGGGCGTTAAAATTGTAATCGTAATTTTTGGGAAAGCGCGAATTTTAACTCGACCTTTAAGCCTTGAAAAAGGTGAAAATTGCGCGCCATCAAGACGAACTGGCAAAATCATAGCCTCTGCTTTATCGGCAATCATTCCTGGACCTTCGTAAATCTTCATCAACGAGCCGGTAACCGTAATTCTTCCTTCGGGAAAAATTACGCATCTTTTGTCTTTTTTGATTTCGTTAATCAGGCTTTTAACCGCCATTGGATTGGTTGGATCAAGGCTAAAAGTTTCTGCTAGGGCAAGAAACGGCTTCATCCACCATTGCTTAGAAATAAAAGTATTAACTGCAAACATTGGACGATTTGGCAAAAAAACGGCCAATAAAATTCCGTCCAAAAACGACAAATGATTAGCCACAATCAAAACCCGATTTCCAGCTTTTTGATAATTTTCCAAACCTTTAATTTCGACTTTGTAAAGTTTGGTCAGAAATTTTTTGAATAAGCTTTTAAGCATTTTCAAGTCTCCTTTTAACAATTTTTTTGATGAAGAAAAAGACGAAAATATTGAAAATTCCAAGCATTAAAAAGATTTGCAATAAAGTTATTTTTATCGCTATCAAACCAACAATTACAAGGCTTGAAGCTACCATAAACAAAGCATTTAAAACGTTATTTGCGGCAATAATTCGCGAAAGATATTTATTGTCGGATCGATGTTGCATGATGGCGTAAAGCGGAACGATGTAAATGCCCGAAAATATTGCAATCGCAAGCAAACTTAAAACTATTAAATAGCTGGCAAATCCGCTGCTAAAAAATTCTGCGAGGTTGATATTGTTGATTGGAGTTTGATAAAAATTGCTTGCCAAACAGAATAATAAAATTCCAATCGAAATGCCAATTGAACCAAGCGGCACAAGCCTTCCATCGATTTTTCCTTTTAGTAATTTGTTGCACATCACCGAACCAACGCCAATTCCAATCGAAAAAATTGACAAGAAAAGTGTGACGATAAACTCGTTGCCGTTGATGATGTTTTTGGTGTAAATTGGAAATTGCGACAAGAACGTAACGCCAATAAACCAGAACCACGAGATGCCAATTATTGAAAGCCAAACCGTGTTTTCTTTTTTGGCAAAACCGATGATTTTGCGGGTTTGCGAAAAAATGTTGAAGCTAATTTTCAAACCAGAATCAGAAATTGGAGTTTTAGGAATAAAGCAACTCGCAAAATAGCCAATCAACGCAAAAAACACGATTTCAACACAAATAATTTCAATGCCATTTTGCGATCTAATCACAACTCCGCCAAGAATTGTTCCAAGCAAAATTGCTAGAAAAGTTCCGCCTTCAATCAAAGCGTTGCCGCTTACTAATTCGTTGTCTTTCAGGGTTTCAGGAAGAAGGCTATATTTTATTGGGCCAAAAAAAGTAGAATGAACTCCCATCAAAAAAACCAGCAACAAAAGCAGATAAACATTCTCGAAATAAAATCCAACAAAGGCAAAAGCCATTATGACAATTTCGGCTATTTTGATGATTTGAACAATTTTTGACTTCTCAAATTTATCGGCAATTTGTCCAGCCAGAGCAGAAAAAAGAAAGAAAGGCAAAACAAACAATCCCGAAGCGATGGTGACCATCAATTGCGCATCCATGTTTAACTTGGAAGAAATGTCGTAAGTAAACCAAATTAGAAATGCGTTTTTAAAAACATTGTCGTTAAAAGCTCCGAAGAATTGCGTGACAAAAAGAGGAAGAAATCTTCGCGATTTAAGAAGGTGATTTTGCCCTTGCGAATGCAAGAGGGGCTTATTTTGCATATTTTTGGTGTTTAAAATTAACGCTTTTTTAAAAAAAGTATATATTCAATCAAGTTCAAAATTTGTTTGAATTTGGGTAATTTTTAATTGCTGCTCGACCAAGTAAATCGGCGAATTCGCAACAGATTTTTGGTTTTTATGAAAAAATCGATCTCTTCAATCAAATTCAACTTAATTGTTGAATTTGGCAACCTTTGAGTTGCTTGCGCGAACGAATAAATACTCGCAAAATTAATTTCTTTTCAGGTGAGTTTCCCTTCGCGCTGCAAGCATTAATAACAGGTTTTGAGTTTTTATAAAAAATCCTTTGCAGGACTTGGTTTTTAACCCAGTTCACAAGTTCTTTTCCTTAATTTTAGTTTTGCATGAACACGAGGACGGGATTACGAATCCCGTTCTGCAAAGGGGTTTGTTTTATTGTTGGTGCAGGGCTATTTTTTAATTTTAGTGCATCCAAAATAATCATCATTGAACTGTTTTTGATTGATTATTTTAGCGCTGTATCTTTGAAGAACTTCTAGTCTGCATTCAGAGCGGTCAACTTTATTTAATATCCACTCATTAAATAACCATCCAATCAAAGCAGCTGCAATACCACCAATTGCTATAATAACAAAAATAGATTTGCTATTCCACTTTATGTATCCTTCTAGATTTACCTCCTTTACATCACCTTTTTTTAAAAATTTTTTCTCTTCCAGTTTTTTAGTGATGCGACTATCAATTTTATCCTCTAAATTTTTATAAAATTCTTGGTCTAATTTGGTTTTAAAATTTTCTAACTCTTTATCTAACTTTGCGTAGTAAATTTGCTGATAATCTATTTGAGTGGATTGAGTAGAATATGGGGCTTTTTGTTGCCCCAAGTCCTGCTCCTGCTTTGTAAGTAAAACGTCAGGAACAATATTGTTTGTTGTAATGATTTGTTGCAACTGTGGGTTATCCGTCATTAATTAAACCCGAATTAAATTAGCTATTTTAGCATCAATAATTTTCCTTAAATCATCTCTAGCTAAAAAATCAGAAATTTTATTACCCCCCTTTATTTCGGAATGAAAATTGGTGTTGAAATATAAACCTTTCTGTTCCTTATGAATTGCGGAAGTGATGGTTAAATTGAGCTTTGTATAAGCGTCGATTTTATAAACTATTTTGACTAAACCACCTTCCATTTGATTATCTGACTCGTCGTTTTTTTGTTTAATTAGATCATTGGTAATAATTTTTTCTGGTTCGTTAATTGGATAAAAAATTTCATAATTTACGCCAACAAAACCTATTTTGCTTTTCTTGCCAGATTTAACCGCAATCAAATCCGCCAAACCTTTTACATATTTATCGGGATTTTCTTTTTTTCCTTTATCTGCGTTGTATTGAATGGTTAATTTAAAAGGTTGTTCAAACACAAATTTTAAACTTCCATCTTTGGTTTCAAACTCGCGCATAGGAAAAGGTGCCTTGGTATTTTCTGAAATTTCGCTTTCTAAATCTTTGTCATAAGCTTCTAGCACTAATTGAAGCGCAAAAACGCTAGCAATATCTTTAAAAATATTTCCCGTTTGATCGGAGAAGCTGAAGCTGACAACTTGATTTTGTTCTGTTGGGTACATATCCGATAAAAAAGCTATCGAATAAGAAGTTGTTTTAAAATTTTCGTTCATTGTTTTTAGTTAGATTAGTTTTTGAATTTCGCGCAACATATTGAATTAAGAGTTAGTTAATAATCAATTTTTGTAAAAGGGATATTTTTTTGTGAGAGGGAATAATTGCCGAGGTTTTAACAAAGATTAATTAGACTCCGTTGGTTAGTTCGTTAATTATTTTTTTTACTTGAAAAATGGTGGTCAATTTAGAAAAACCGCTATTTATCACAAAATCGGCGCGATTTTTTCTCTGCGAGTTTTTGATTTGTTTAGAATGAATTTGTTCAAATTTTTTCTCTAAACTCGCCTTATCAAAAGCAAAATTTTTTTTATCATTGGTTTTTTTGGCGATTTTTTTGGCAGATTTATCGTCAAATCTGTTTCCAAGTTTTTTGGCAATTTTATCATCAATTTCTTCGTCAGATTTCTCGTCAAATTTGTTGCCATGTTTTGGGGAAAGCTTTTTGGCGCGAGCTAAAAAACGTTTTTTTTGCACCGATTTTGGCGCGATAATTGCAACAATTTTTTCACATTCATAACCTTTATTTTCTAACAACAAAGGAACATTTAAAACCACCAAATTTCTGTTTTCTTGGCGCGACTTAATCAAAAATTCATCATATTTTTGACGCACTTTTGGATGCAAAATTTTCTCAAGAATTTCTAAATTTTTTTTAGATTTTTTTTCGTTTGCAAAAACAAGTTTGCTTAAAATTTTGCGATCAATTTTGTTTTCAACCAAACTTTCAGAGAAATTTTTTGCAACCGCAGAAATCACCAATTTATCTGACTCAAACAACTCGTGAACTTGGGCATCGGCATCAAAAACTGCCGCGCCATTTTGGGCAAAAATTTCAGAAACAAAGTTTTTTCCAGCGGCTATTCCGCCAGTCAAACCAATAATTTTCATGACAATTCTGACGGAATTTTTAACCCACAAAAAGTTAAATTTTGACGCAAGTTTTCTTTTAATTTTTCTAAATTTTGAAGCGAATTACTTTCGCATCTTGCAACTAAAACCGCTTGAGTATTTGAAGCGCGAATTAGCCACCAACCCAAGTTTGAACTGGCGCGAATACCGTCGGTTTCGTCAAAATTTATATCAGATTTTTTTAGAGAAATTTTTAAATCTTCAACAATTTGGAATTTTTTTTCGTCAGAACATTCAATGCGAATTTCTGGAGTTGAAAAAGTTTGCGGCAAAGATTTTTTTAAAGCACCCAAAGAAAAGGCCGATTTTTCAACAATATTAATCAGGCGAATTGCGGCATAAAGCGCGTCGTCAAAACCAAAATATTTATCGGCAAAAAATATGTGACCGCTCATTTCGCCAGCCAACAAGGCGTTGGTTTCTTTCATTTTTGCCTTGATTAGCGAATGACCAGTTTTTCCCATCAAAGGCACGCCGCCGGCTTTGGCAATTTCTTCAAACAAAATGTTGCTCGCTTTTACATCGGCAATAATTGTGGCACCTTTATGTTCTTGTAAAATTTCACGAGCAAAAAAAACCATTAATTGGTCGCCCCAAATAATTTCACCATCATTTGCCACCACGCCAATGCGGTCGCCATCGCCATCAAAGGCAATTCCTAAGTCGCAGTTTTTATCAAGAACGGTTTTGATTAAATCTTGCAAATTTTTGGCGTCAGTTGGGTCGGGATGATGATTTGGAAAAGTGCCGTCAATTTTTTCAAACAACAAAAAGTGATCGGCCGAAATGCGCTTGGTTAATTCTTTCATAATTTCTCCAGCCGCGCCATTACCAGCGTCCCACGCGATTTTTATTTTTTTCTTTGGGATAAATTCGTCAACTTCGTCAAGTAAGGCACTAGAACTTTCGGCTAAAATGCAATCTGCCAAAAGACGCTCGAGATAATCATTTTTAACGTCAATTTGTTTAACGCTGCCCTTGCCTTCAATCAAATCGCCGCTTTTGGCAAGATTTGCTAAACCCAAAATATCGTCGCCAAAAAAAGGGCGATTTTTGAGCATCATTTTAAAACCGTTGTGATCTTTTGGGTTATGCGAACCCGTCACCATAATTCCGGCATCGCAATTGAGCTGATAAACCGAAAAATAAAGCATCGGCGTTGGCCCCAAACCAATGTCAATTACTTCTAAACCCGATTCAAACAAGCCGCGAATTAGTTCGGATTTAAGCTTTGGCGAACTTAATCGACCGTCGCAAGCAACTGAAATTTTTTTGAGATTATTTTTGCGCAAAAAACTAGCAAAAGATTTGCCGACATAAAACGCATCTTTATCAAAAAGTGTTTTGTCGTAAATACCACGAATGTCGTAGGCGCGCAGAATTGAAGAGTTAAAATTATGATTCATAAATTTTAATTAATTTTGCCAATTAGTGGGCTTGAAGCTGAGGCGAATTTTTTTACTTCCATTCGGCCCGCCAAAAATGCGGCGCGACCTGCTTCAATTGCAAGTTTCATAGCGGTTGCCATCAAAATTGGATTTTTGGCTTTGGCAATTGCGGTATTCATCAAAACGCCGTCGCAGCCAATTTCCATGGCAATTGCCGCGTCAGAAGCGGTTCCAACGCCAGCATCAACCAAAACCGGAACTTTTGATTGTTCGACAATAAATTCGATATTTAAGCGATTTTGAATTCCCAAGCCTGAACCAATTGGAGCCGCCAAAGGCATGATTGCGCAGCAACCGATATCTTCTAACTCTTTGGCAACAATTGGATCATCAGAAGTATAAACCATCACGTCAAAACCTTCTTTGATTAATAATTCTGCGGCTTTGATGGTTTCTACAACTTTTGGATAAAGGGTTTTTTCGTCAGCTAAAACTTCCAGTTTCACTAAATTCCAACCTCCGGCGGCACGCGCTAAACGCAAGGTGCGAACGGCATCTTCGGCGGTGAAACATCCGGCGGTATTTGGCAAATAGGTGAATTTTTTAGGGTCTAGAAAATCTTGCAACATTGGCTCGCCTTTCTTCTCAATATTAACGCGGCGAACGGCAACAGTAACAATTTCAGCACCAGAAGCATTGATTGCGGCGGCGGTTTCGTGAAAATCTTTGTATTTTCCAGTTCCAACCAAAAGGCGAGAGAAAAATTTGCGACCAGCAATTACAAATGAGTCGTCTTGCATATTTTTTAAAATTTATCGCCAAAAAACGTGATAAGTAATAATACAACTGGCGCCACAAACATCATGCCATCAAGCCTGTCAAGCACGCCGCCGTGACCTGGAATTATATTTCCAGAATCTTTAACGCCAAAAATTCTTTTTACTTTCGATTCGAATAAATCGCTTGCTTGTTCAATTAAAGACAAAAAAACACTAACAGAAATAAAAAATATCGCCCCTCCTTTAAACATAAAAGAACTCATCAATCCAATTAACATACTAGCAACTACTCCGCCGCTCAAACCAGACCAAGTTTTGTTTGGGCTAATTGTTGGAGCTAATTTTGCACCACCTAAAGTTTTGCCAGCAAAAAAAGCAAAAATATCAGTCGCCCAAATCACGGCAAACATCCACAACAAAATTTCATCATTAAACAGGCGAATTTTTATCACCGAGTAAATCGGAATTAGAATGTAAAAAAGACCAATTATGCGCCATTTTTGCTGATCTTCAGCTTTTTTAGTAATGTCGAGCCATTCGGCTGTCATTAAAATTGCAATCGCAACGCTTAAAAAAATGAATAAATTTTCAGAAGATAAAATTGCATAAAGCGCAATTGGAATCAGAACTAAAGCCGTTATTATGCGCTGTTTGGTGTTGTCTTTTGGATCAAGAAAATGAACTTTTTCAATTAGTTTGCTAAATGAAAATGAGATAAAATTAAAAATTTTTTCGACTACGTTTTTAATGTCAGTTAACTTACCTTTTGCCATATCTTCTTTCTCTTTGATTAAATTCTGAAATGGCCCGAAGTAAATTATTTTTATTAAAATCAGGCCAGTAAGTTTCGGTAAAATAAAATTCACAATAAGCCACTTGCCAAAGCAAAAAATTGCTAAGCCTTAGGTCGCCTGCGGTGCGAATTAATAGTTCTGGATCTGGAATTTGTGGATTGTAAAGATTTTGAGAGAATAAATCTTCAGTTATTTCGTTGACGTTAATTTTGTCTTCTTTTGCGGCAAGAGCAATTTTCTTAGTGGCATCAATAATTTCTTGCCTTGCGCCATAGCTAAAAGCAACATTCAGGGTTATTGTTTGATTGTTTTTAGTTTGTTCCTCAATTTTTTTAATATTATTTTTTGTTGAAAATTCGAGTTTTTCTAGGTTGCCAGAGATGATAATTCTGACACCTTTTTCAACTAATGGTAAGGTTTCTTTGATTAAATATTCGTCGAGTAAATTAACCAAATAGTCAACTTCATCTTTTGGTCGATCCCAATTTTCTGACGAAAATGCATAAACTGTAAGATATTTTACCCCAAGATCAATGCAGTTTTCGACGATTTTTTGTAAATTTTCTGAACCAATTTTATGACCAATTTTTAGTGGAAAATTTTTTGATTTTGCCCATCTGGCATTTCCATCCATAATAATAGCAATATGGTTT
>CANEUK010000028.1 GCA_947441695.1 Rickettsiales bacterium | reverse complement strand
GTTTTTAATATTGCCAGCATATCCAAAACCTTCGCCGCCGCAACTATTCTCAAAATGACTGAAGATGAAAGATTTGCTCATCTTTTTTCCTCCGAAGTCGAAAATAAAATTGATACACCAATTCAAAATTTTATTCCTTACTTAAAATCTCGCTATCCAGATTCTGATTATATCCAAACTGGGCTTGAGGCAGAAAAAAATTTTCATGAAATTACTATCGCACACCTTTTAAATCACTCTTCTGGTATTGGTGAATTTGATCGGGATGATTTTAGAAAACTTGCTTTTGAAAGCCCTGAATCTTTAGCAAGGGAGCCTGATGGAAAATTTTTTACCGTAGCAAGAAAAATATATAATGAGGGAGAAAATAAGCCTGAATTTGGTAAATATTTTTACAGCAATCTTGGCTATGAATTGCTTGGAATGATTATTGCTGCCACATCATCTCAAGCTCTTGGAAGAAAGGCAACTTGCGGCGAAACAATCAAAGAATTAATCATCCGACCTTTAGGTTTAGAGCATAGTTTTACTCAAGATGAAATGACTTATGATAAAGACGGAAAGGTGAAAGTTGTAGATCGTCCAGATATTGAAGTGGCTCAAGGTTATGATAGCAATGATGGTAAAGCCCATCCCTCTTTGGTTTTTAGAAGGTGTATTGCTACATCGGGAATTTATTCCACACCATCGGATATCTGTAAATTTGCCGATGCTTTTTTTAGCAATAAAACAAGGGTTGAAGGTGGATTATTTGACAACCCAAAAATGCGTGATTCAAGACCAGTTCTAACCAAAAATGATGAATTTTATGCAGCCGGGTATGAGGCTTATCAAGATAGAGATGGTTCTTTGGTAAAACTTCACGGCGCATTCACCCAAGGTTTTTTTGGCTGGATGGGTTATAAGAACGGTCAATCCGCCTGCTGTTTGGTTAGCTGCGTAAATAACTCAATTGCTCCAACCCCAGAAATTAGAAATTCAACGGCAACTGAATTGCATACTAAAACTTTGGGAAAGGGTAAATAAAAATGATCCGCGCAGCAACAAAAGCAGATGTAAATTGGATGGTTGAACTAAGTAATCAAAAGCGATTAGCCTATTCAAAAGCATATCCAAAACCTTCGCCGCCGCAACTATTCTCAAAATGACTGAAGATGAAAGATTTGCTCATCTTTTTTCCTCCGAAGTCGAAAATAAAATTGATACACCAATTCAAAATTTTATTCCTTACTTGCAAGAGCTTGGTTTGCCAAATTAGCCATTAACCAAGATTTTTTTTATTCGAGATTTTGCAAGAATTTGTAAATGAACTGCCAATACCAACATTTTTTTGGCGTAGGCTTTAAATTAATTGGTAAAAATAGCGGTTTTGGCAATTGTAAGAGCTGTGATTCTTTTGGCTCCGTGTTTTTTTAAAATCTTGGCGCAATTTTCTAGGGTTGCGCCAGTTGTGGTTACGTCGTCTATTATTAAAAAATTTTTGCCGCGAACTTGGTTTAAATATTTTTTATTTAGGGCAAAAACATTTTTTAAGTTATTTTCGCGCTGCTTTTTTCTAAGGGTGGTTTGCGGTTTGGTGTTTTTGGTGCGAATTAAAAAGTTGCTAAAAAAAGTTAATTGCGGTGCTAGTTTTTGCAGGCTTTTTGCCAACAAAACCGCTTGATTAAATTTTCTTTTTTGTAATCTTTTTTTATGAAGCGGAACCGCGACAATTATGGGCAAATTTTCAATTTCGTTCTTTATTTTTTCCAACAAAAATGGTGCAAATTTTTGTGCTAAAAAAGTTTGATCGCGATATTTTAGGTTTCCAATAACGCTGCGCAAAACATGGTTATAGCGAAAAATCGAAATAGCTTTGTCAAAAGACGGTTTTTTGATAAGACATTTGGCGCATAACAAATTCAAGCCTTGAAACTCAAATGGATAGCCGCAAATTGTGCATTTTGGTTCGTTAATAAACTGTAATTTTGGCCAGCAAATTTCGCAAAATAAGCTTTTTTTGCTGACTATTTTAGAACAAAAAAGGCAGTGACTTGGAAAAATAATTTCCAAAATTTTTTTTAAAAAATTCATTTTTTTTCTTTGATGATTGATGTTTTCTTGTTTGATCGCGAATTGCTTAAAATTAACCGCGCGCGGGCTTTAAAAAACTTTGCCAAACATAATTTTTTGCATCACGAAATTGCAAATAGAATTGCCGAAAATACAGGTTTTTTAAATCGTAAATTTGAAAATATTCTAGAAATTGGCTCGTTTGATAATTATTTGCGAAACCTTGTTGAAGAAAAATCGACTAAATATGTTTTTTGCCAAGACCAAGAAAATTTATCCTTAAAACCACAAAGTTTCGACCTAATTTTAAGCAATTTAAATTTACATTTTATCAATCAAATTCCGCAATTTTTGCTACAAATCAAAGAAGCCTTGAAACCAAGCGGAGTTTTTATTGCCAGCTTTTTTGGAGAAGAAAATTTGCACGAACTCGCGCATGTTTTGCACGAAAGCGAAAACGAAATTTATGGCGGAGTTTCGCCCATAATGCCGCCAACAATTGACGTAAAAACTGCGGCAAATTTATTGGCAAAAGCTGGTTTTCAAAATCCAATTTCTGATTTTGCTAAAATTGAAGTTGAATATTCTAGCGTTCTAAATTTGCTTAAAGACTTGAAAAATATGGGGCAGGGCAACATTTTAAATAAACGCTCGCGCCGTTTTTTCAGTAAAAGATTTTTAGCAAAAATTTGTCAAAATTACCAAAAAATTTACAGTAATTCAGAAGATAAAATTCTGGCTACTTTTGAAGTTGTAACCGTAACTGGTTGGAAAAATTAAAATAAAAAATGACTAAAAAATTACACATCAAAACCTACGGCTGCCAAATGAACGTGTTTGACTCTGATCGAATGCAAGACTTGATGACCGCAGTTGGCTATGAAATTTCTGATACGCCTCAAAACGCCGATATGGTAATTATTAACACTTGCCATATTCGCGAAAAAGCGAGCGAAAAATTATTTTCAGATTTGGGTCGAATTCGTCCCCATAAAGACAAAATGAAAAATGATGGAAGCCAAATGATTGTAGCGGTTGCTGGTTGCGTGGCGCAGGCAGAAGGCGAAGAAATTTTTCGTCGCTCGAACGTGGTTGACATTATTGTTGGCCCAGAAAGCTATCAAACCCTGCCTGACTTGGTTGGAAAGGTAATTCGCGACAAAAAAAAGCAAATTAATTTAGAATTTACGCCAAACGATAAATTTGACATTTTACCTCAAACTATTGCTGGAATTGGAGCTTCGGCTTTTGTAACAGTTCAAGAAGGTTGCGACAAATTTTGCACTTTTTGCGTGGTGCCTTATACGCGCGGCGCCGAATATTCTCGCGAACTTACAAAAATTGTTGACGACGCCAAAAGACTTGCCAATCAAGGCGTTAGTGAAATTTATTTGTTAGGACAAAATGTTAATGCTTATCACGGAATTGACGAAAAAGGCGAAGCCAGCAATTTGGCGCACCTAATTGAAGAAATTTCTAAAATCGAAGAAGTAAAACGCATTCGTTATACAACTTCGCACCCGCGCGACATGTCTGATGATTTAATTGCCGCGCATCGCGACATCAAAAAATTAATGCCATTTTTGCATTTGCCAATTCAAGCTGGCTCAAACTCGGTTCTTAAGGCGATGAACCGCAAACATACGCGTCAAGATTATTTTAAAATTATCGAAAAAATTCGCGCAGCAACTCCAGAAATTGGCTTGTCGTCCGATTTTATCGTGGGTTTTCCGGGTGAAACCGACCAAGATTTTGAAGATACGCTCGATTTAATAAAACAAATTGGTTTTTCTCAATGCTACTCGTTCAAGTATTCGCCGCGCCCGGGAACCCCAGCGGCAGATGCTAAAATTCAAATTGAGGAAAAAGTTAAAGATGAGCGTTTGGCAATTTTACAAAAACTCTTAAACGAACAGCAAATTGCTTTTAACCGCAAGTTTGAAGGCACTCAAATGCCGGTTTTGTTTGAAAAAGAAGCACCAAAAAGCAAGGCCAATAGCCCAAAAACCAAGCGCGAAGGAACGCAACTTTGGGGAAAAAGCCCGTGGTTACAATCAGTTATTGTTGATGTGAAAAACGAAGAAGAAGCCAAAAAATATTTTGGCAAAATTGCCGAAGTAAAAATTTTATCAAGCCGCCCGAGCAGCTTGGTTGCAAGCTTGGTTTAAATTTTTAAAATCAACCAAAGTTGCCTAAACCCTAAAAAAATATAACCGTATTAACAAAAAATTTAGAAGAAAAAAATGAATTCCGAAGATATGATGCAATTGAATTCTTCAGAAACTCATCTTTCTATTATCTATCTTGATAGGATTAGGCAGATTCGCCTTTCAATTTTAAACAACCCATTTTTTTATTGAATAGCAGCTTTTTTAAGAAGGGCGCTGTTATTTGATGAATTTGAAGATGAGGCTGATTGCAAAGTTTTATTATCACTTGTTTTTGCCGAAGATTTTTCTTCCTCTTTTTTCTTCATAAGCCCGATTAGAGCCTTTCCTTCAACAATGGTATTTGTACTTAAAACGAAGGTTTGATTTGGTTTTAGTGAAAAGCGAATTTCAATTTGGTTATTTTCATTGGTTTTTGGAATTGCTCTTTCTGAAGAATATCCAGAAATGATTTTCCACTTACTTATGCTAAGTTTCCAAAGAATTTTGATTTGATCTTTTTGTACAGATTCAACATAAAGCTCTTTTTCTTTGGCATTATTTTTTGATGTGATTTTGTTTTCGTTTATCCAAATAACCCAATCTTTTGGGTTAAAATACATCAAAGAAGCTAAGTAAATGTAAGATTTTTCATTTTCTTGAGATTCTTTTTCTTTTTGGATTCTATCGAGTTCAGCTTGGGCTTTCGAAGATTCGTCTTGCAATAAAGAATCTTCGCCTTCAGGAACGTAAATTTGGTTATTTTTTAATGATTCAACGGCGCGATCGATATTACTAATTTCTTCGTCATCAAACATTAGTGATGTTGGTTTTTTGCCCAATAAAAGGCTTGCTAAACCGTTGCCATCATCTGACTTTGAAAATAAAGCATCTTTTGTTGGGCTTAATGTATTGTCTTCGACTTCGGTAGTTTGTTTCTCGGTTGGTGAATTTTTTTGTTCCAAATTATCGGGAAGATTTTTTTCCAATAAGGCAGATCTTTCTTGGCAGAAAGCTTCGAAAGATAAAAAAATAGCCACAGTGAACAAAAATAATTTACATACTTTGTTGTTTTTCATCTTTTTCTTTGTTGCTTGTGATATTTTGTGAAGATTTACTTTTATTTACGTACCAAAAGAACTCGATTTTACCACTTACATTTCCGCTTGTTTTGCCAGAGCTTATATTAACCAAGTCTTCAACCGAGTAATCTTTATCTTTTTTTACTTCTAAATTTGTTACTATTTTGTAACCATTGAGAGAATTTAAAAAATCAGTAATAAACGAAAGAGACTTAATGTCGTTTGCAGCTTTAAAATTTAGAACAACATTTGTTAGCAAAACAGTTATCGTATTGTGATCAAACAATTTACCTTGCATTGTTTCTGGCAAGTTAACTTTAAGTTGCGGATTGGATATAGAGTATCTACTTGCAACCTCGCTTAGAGTTAAGTTTACTTCGTCCATTTTAATGCCATTTGCATTTTTTTTCTTTTCGTTAATCGAGCTCCACAAAGACACATATTTTTTTAGTTCAAGGGTCTTGTTTTGAAGATCCAAAGCTTTGTTTTTTATTTCGGAAGTTTCGTTGTTAATTTTTTCAATAGATTTTTGCAAAGAGCTTTTTTGAAAAAAATTCAAAAAAATACTTCCAGACAAAATAGCTAATAAAATACCAGTTATAATAAGATTTATAGTAACTTTTCTTTTTAATTGAGCGATTTGCATTGATTTATTTTGATATAGTAAAATCTACAGGAAAACTGTAATATTTTTGATTGAAATCAATATTTTTTGGCAGCTCGGGATATTTAATTTGATCTTGACCAAGATTTTTTTTCATCTCGGCAGATAAATTATCAAACTCGCGAAATAAATCTTCAATATCGCCGCTTTTATTTACCAAATCTCCCGCAATGTTAATTTTGTAGCTGGTTCTGGTTGGAGATTTTTGATTAAAGTTGTTTAATGAGTACGAAAAGCTTTTCAGTTTTATATTAAAATTTTTTAAAAATTTAAACTTAGCATAAGAATCAACAAAGTTAGTTTCATAACCTCCAAAAGTTTCTTCCATTTTGCCAAAATCAGTGATTTTTGAAATATCTGCATCTTCAGTTTCTGATCCTTTGGCTAACTCAATCCCTTTGGTGGCGGCTCTTTGAAGAGTTGATAATTCTTGCATGGCAAAGACTTTTCTTGATTCCGATTCTTCAATTAAATCATTTAAATCTTTTCTAGCAAAAATTGTTATGACCAAAACCGAAAGAAAACATAGAATTAAAACTAAATTTAGATAATAAGAGCTTTTTAAGGCCAAGAAAAACCTTTCTAAATAGTTTATTTTAGTGGTGCTAAACTTTAAAACCTTTTGTTCTTTGTTAAAAATTTTGGAAGTTAATAAATCACAAAATTTACTATTTTCTGGAAATGAATTGTTTTCCTTAATTTTGGATGCTGCCTCAAAAGGAGTGTAGTTAACAAAATTGATTTCAACATTACTAATTTGCTTTATTGTCTGCAAAATTTCCGCTGGAAAGATGTTAACAATTTCAACTTCGGAGATCGAAATATCCGGAAAAAGACGCTTTAAATATTCGAACGTGCTGTAAATATCTTGTTCGTATTTTTCTGAAAAATCTGGCTTATTAAAGTCGTAATTAACAGCTCTAGTAAATACAATTCCGTTTTCTGAAAAAACAATTTGCCTAATTCCGCTTGTTTTATTTTGCATAATAAAACAACACAGATTGTTCTTTTTACTTCTTAATTTTGATTTTTCTTTGATATCGCTCTTTAGTTTTTTAAAAAAACTAAAAGTTTCAACCGGAACCATGTAAATTCCAATGAATCGATTAGGAAGTTCCAGTAAAAAATCAGTCCATTTGCCAATAATTTCAGAATTTGCAGCAGAAACAAACATGCATTCTACTTTTTTGGGCGATGTAGATTTAATGTTATTCGCTAAAGACTTTTTAGAATTTAGAATGATGAAGTTTTTAAAACTTTCCTTTGATCCTTCTAATGCTAAGTCGCGTCTAATTAGTTTTACTAAGTCGGATTTTCTGATTAATGGATAAACTTTTTTCTTGTAATTCTGATCGATTGTGTCGAGCAAAAGATAAATCAAGGCAGATTTGTGTTTGGCAAAAACGGTTTTTAATTCTGCTTTTGATTTATCGTTAAATTCATCTAAAAAAATTTTGTCTTTTATTTTGCTATTTTGATAAAAAACAACAGTGGCACCATAGTCTCCTATTGTAACAACAGCATTTTTTTGATAAAACATTTGAGCTTAGAATGGTTAAAACTTGCAAAAAATTATATAAATATTTTTTAAGAAGCATTATTTTAACATGCAATTAATCGTGAAATAAAATGATTCTCGGAATTGGAACTGACTTAATTTCGGTCAAAAGAATTGAAAAACTTATAATTCAATTTAAAGAAAAATTTCTGCAAAAAATTTTTGTTGAAAGCGAAATTTCAAAAGCCGACTCGATTAAAATTTTTGAAAAACGTACTTTATTTTACGCCAAAAGATTCGCCGCTAAAGAAGCTTTTTCTAAGGCTATAGGTTTGGGAATAGGGCGCGGAATCGATTTTAAAGATATTGAAATTGGCAATGATAATTTGGGAAAGCCGCAAATTAAAATTTTAAATGGCAAAGAAGAATTTCTAAAAAAACATTTTAACTGCAAAAATTTTGCAATTCATTTGTCACTTACGGATGAAGATCCAATCGCAAGTGCTTTTGTTACAATCGAAAAAATCTCATGAAAAAAATAATCGTAATCGGAGCTGGAGCTTGGGGAACCTCAATTGCCAACCTGCTTGCTAAAAATTCCAATCAGGTTTTTTTGAGTGCTAATAATAAAGAAGTTATTGATGAAATTAATGGCAAAAAAACCAATCACAAATTTTTACCCAATATAAAATTAAACAAAAATCTCGCTGCAATTTCTGGATTTGAAAAAGAAATTTCGACAGCTGATTTTGTTTTTATCGTTATTCCAAGCCAAAGCGCGGCGCAAGTTTTTAAAAAAATTTCTAAAATTAAAATCAAAAAAGATTGCGCTTTTGTAATTTGTTCAAAAGGCGTTGAACAAAATTCTTTAATGCTTTTGAGCGATTCTTTTGAAAAAATTACCAGCATTAAAAATTTTGCTACTTTATCGGGTCCAAACTTTGCAATTGAAGTGGCGAATGAAGTTCCGACAATTACTTCAATTGCGGCAAAAAATAAAAAACTGGCGCAAAAAATAATCGATATTTTAAATAACGATTATTTCAAAGCCTCTTATTTCAAGGATCCGCGAACTGCTGAAATTTGCGGCATTGTCAAAAATATTATCGCAATTGGTTGTGGAATTGTTGACGGTCTTGATTTGGGCGTGAATGCTAAATCAGCTTTGGTAATGAAAGGAATTTCAGAAATTCGTATTTTATGTAAAAAACTAAAGGCTTCCGACGATGTTATAAATGCTGCAGGATTTGGTGATATTTTTCTAACTTGTTCATCAACTAAATCACGCAACAACACTTTGGGAACTTTAATTGCCAAAGGCAAAACTTACGCCGAAATTTCTAAAGAAACCGACAAAACCTATGAAGGCGCATCTTCCGCCAAATCAATTGCTGCAATTGCTAAAAAGTTGAAATTGCAGCTAGACTTGTGTGAAAAAATAAGCCAAATTTTGACCCGCAAACATTCTCCAGAACAAATCAAAACAATAATCTCAAAATCAATTTTAGCCTAAATGTCCAACAGCGTTTTAATTATCGATTTCGGCAGCCAAGTTACTCAACTTATTGCGCGCAGAATCCGTGAACTTGGTGTTTTTTGCGAAGTTAAAAATCACGATATCAAACTTGATGAAATCAAGAAAATCGCACCTCAAGCGATTATTTTTTCGGGCGGCCCCGCTTCGGTTTTTGAAAAAGATGCGCCAACAATTGATAAAAAAATCTTCGATTTAAAAACTCCAATTTTAGGAATTTGCTACGGCGAACAATTAATTTGTCACTTGCTTGGCGGAAAAGTTGGAAAATCTTTTGAAAGAGAATTTGGTAAAGCTGAAATTGAAGTTGTTGCAACTTCCAAACTTTTCAAAGGTGTAAAAAATAAACAAGTTTGGATGAGTCATGGCGATCATATCAGCAAAATTCCTGACAGTTTTAATGTTATTGCAATCACGCCAAAAGCGCCGCACGCTGCGATTGGAGATGAAAAGAAAAAAATTTACGGCGTTCAATTTCATCCCGAAGTTGTTCATTCAATTGAAGGCAAAAAAATCATTGAAAATTTCGTTGTAAATATCGCTGGTTGTAAGCCAGATTGGACGATGAAAAATTTCAAAAAAGAAGAAATTGCTCATATTAAAAAAATCGTTGGCAAAAATCAGGTGATTTGCGGGCTTTCTGGCGGCGTTGATTCATCGGTTGTTGCGGCTTTAATAAATGAGGCAATTGGCAAACAATTAACCTGCATTTTTGTTGATCACGGTCTTTTAAGAAAAGGCGAGGGCGCACAGGTGCGAGAAGTTTTTGATAGCCGTTTAGAATCCCCTTATTTAAGGGGATCGAGTCGACGCGTTAGCGCGATGAAGGGGTTGCATAACTTTGTTTATGTTGATGCGTCAAAGTTATTTTTATCGAAGCTGAAAGGTGTTTTTGACCCAGAAAAAAAACGCAAAATTATTGGCAAAACTTTTATCGAAGTTTTTGACAAAGAATCTTCAAAAATCAAAAACGCCATCTTTTTAGCGCAAGGCACGCTTTATCCCGACGTGATTGAATCTTCGCATCCAAATAAAGGCGCGAGTCAAACAATTAAATCGCATCATAATGTTGGCGGTTTGCCAAAAAAGATGAAATTAAAATTGCTCGAACCAGTTAGAATGCTTTTCAAAGACGAAGTTCGCGTGCTTGGAAAAGAACTTGGTCTTCCAGATCATGTTGTTGGTCGCCATCCATTTCCGGGTCCTGGGTTGGCGATTAGAATTATTGGCGAAATCACTCCCGAAAAAATTAAAATTTTGCAAGAAGCTGACGCAATTTATATCGAAGAAATCCGCAAAGCGGGGCTTTACGATAAAATTTGGCAAGCATTTTCAGTTTTAACTCCGATCAAAACTGTGGGAGTTATGGGAGACGCTCGAACTTATGAAAATGTTTTAGCCTTACGCGCCGTAACTTCAATTGATGGAATGACGGCGGACGTTTACAATTTTGATTCTCAATTTTTATGTTCGGTTGCAAGTAGAATAATCAACGAAGTGCGTGGAATTAACCGCGTGGTTTATGACTTCACGTCGAAACCACCGGGAACAATTGAGTGGGAATAGTTTTGAATTACTTTTTGCCCAAGCGAATTAGTGAATTCGTAATAGATTGTTAATTTTCATGAAAATCAACATTGAAAAACTTAAAAAAAATAATTTCTGTTGAATTGACTTTGTAGCTTGCCATTTATTTTGTTGGTTTTTAAGTTAAATTTCTCAAATGATTTTTTTTGAAAAAAAAATTACATATCGCGGGGTAGAGCAGCCCGGTAGCTTGTCAGGCTCATAACCTGAAGGTCGTTGGTTCAAATCCAGCCCCCGCAACCAATCTTTT
>CANEUK010000027.1 GCA_947441695.1 Rickettsiales bacterium | reverse complement strand
GAGTCACAAAAGTAACATAGGTTGGCTAAAATATTGGCTGATTTTGCGAGAAATTACGGTAAAAACTAAGGGAATTTTTTTGGATTTGAAAAATCTAAAAATTCTCAGTTGCTTGGTGAGGAATTTCTGGGTTTTTCAGAGCTTCCTTTAGTATAGTCAGCGCGTCTTTTAATAATTGGCGCAATAAATTGAGGAATTAATTTTGGATCCATTTGAAAATCGCCATCCACTTTTACGACAATGTCAATTTTATCTTTGATAGCTTCTTGATAGCCGCGCATTGTAGCGCCACCAACTCCTAAGTTTTTTTTGTTATATAACACGCAAACTCGTTCGTCGAGACAAAATTCTTCAACATATTTTCCTGAGTTTTCAGGACAAAAATCATCGATTACATAAATTTTATTGACCTCGACGCCAATCTCTTTAATCACGTTCAAAATGTGATTTTTAACTTTGTAGCAGGGAATGATAACGCCGATTATTTCTTGACGATTCTTGGACATGAAAAAAATTGTATTTTTTTTTTGAATAAATTTAAAATTTATTGGAATTTGGGTTATTTCGAATTGCTTCTAGGTACGACTATTAATCATATTAAATTGATTTTTTTTAAGCGAGTTCCACTTCATATCGTTATCATTTCGCGCTTGTGAAAAACCTTATGCCAAATCAAACTTATAGCCGAGTTTCATGTAGATTTGGTATTTGTAATCCTAAAATAAAGTGAAAATTAGTAGAGAGTTAAACTTATTTATAAATTATATTCTAAATGAGGTAATTCCTCCAATTCTTAGGGATTCAAGACTTTTTAGACCGTTGTTTAAATTATTTTTCGGCAAAAAATATCATTTATTTTGGGATTTTAGAAAAAATGTTTACAAAATGACAGATGAAGAATTCAGGCAAATTAACGTCGAAATCTCTGATTTAATAATCAAAAGAGGTACAGATTTAAACAAAAGATGTGTTGAAGAAATTTTAAAGGAAGTAAAAAGCAAAAATGTTCTAGAAGTGGGTTGCGGAAGTGGTTATTTAGCGAAAAAACTTTCTAAAAATAATAAGGTCACAGCGGTTGATATAAATATTGGCAAAGAGTTGAAAAACTTGGAGAGCGAAACTCTAAGCTTATTTGAAGCCTCTGCTGAAATTTTGCCTTTTGCTGATAAAAGTTTTGATGTTGTTATTTGTACGCACACGCTTGAGCATGTTAGAGACCTACAAAAAGCTTTAAGTGAACTAAGAAGATTAGTGCGGTCAAAGTTGATTATAGTTGTTCCCAAGGAGAGGCCGTATTTATTTTGCCCTAATTTGCACATCCATTTTTTTCCTTATGAGTTTTCAGTTTTTGCTGTTATGGGAGTTTTTAAAAATCAAAAATTAAAAAATATTGGCGGAGATTGGTATTACATGGAAAATTATGACTTAGATTCAAAAAGATGAACATTTATAAAAAAATAACTCCCTCGATAATTTGTTTATTTTTGCTTGGTTTTTACGGAATTTTTTATGTCGGTAATGCTTTATCTCCATCTTCTTACGGAGTTTTTCTTGAACAAGCTGGTGCAAAATCTGAAGGATTATTTTGGGGAAAGCCAAGACCAATCAGAAGTGATGAATGGTCAGTTTATACGCCAATGATACAAACTGCGGTTAATAATAACTTTGAACGCTACAACAAAACTTCTCCTTACAAAGAAGATTTAAGAAGCGGATTTGCATTGCCAATAAAAGATTGGAGCATTCCTTTTAAACCAACTTTGATTGGATTTACATTTTTGCCCCCCGCTTACGCTTTCTCTCTTTACAATTTTTCAATAATAGCCCTTTTTCTTACGGGTTTTGGTGTTTTTTTTCAAAGGATAGGAGCCTCTTCGGTTATTGCTATTGGGATTTCTTTGCTGCTTTATTTCTCAAGTTTTATACAAAATTGGTGGTCAACTACAGGCTTTTTGGCGGCATGCTTTGCTTGGATGTATGTGGTAATTACTAGCGATAAAAAATTAGCAATCAGAGCGGTGTTATTTTATTATATTGCCAGCTGCATGTTTTTTTCGTGGTTTTATCCAATATTTTTTTACACTTTTGCATTCGCAATCTTGGTTTTTCTATTAAGTTTTCATCGCAAATTTATAACGCTCAAAAATCTTATCACCTTTGGTTTTTGCTCTATTTTAGCTCTTCTAACATATTTGTTTTACATCAAAGATTCGCTAGAAGCGCTCTCTAACACAATATATCCGAGTCAAAGAAGTGTTTCAGGGGGAGGCGTAGGTTTAATGCAATGGATATCTCAATTTTTTCCGTCCTTAAACATTAGCACATCAATTGCCACAACACTTAACTTTGAATCAAATGTTTGCGAAATGGCGACAGTCGGATCTTATTTATTTTTATTAATCTTGGTTTTTGGTCAATGGAAAGACTATCGAAAAAATATTAGCAGTGAAGATTTGCGCTCTCTAAAATTCTTGTTAACTGGATTTTTGCTCATTAGCGCTTGGATGATTTTGCCAATTCCTAAGTCTTTGGCAAAAATCATTTTTTTAGATAAAGTTCCTGGAGTCAGATGGTTTTTTGCTTCAGGAATTATATTGATGGGAATTGTAACCATTTTTCTAAAAAAAATGAATTTTATATTAACATCTAAACGTTTAACTATCTTTATTTTTTGCTCTATAAGTTCGGTAATATTTTCAACTTTATATTACAAAATTTTAAATAAAGACTTGGTAGAAGAATCTATTATAATGATAATTTTGTTGGCAATAACTGCTCAAATTAATCAAGAAATCTTTAAGGTTAATCAAAAATATTTTCCGTATTGTCTGCTTATTTTAGCACTTATTGTTAATGTTAAAACTTTCATTGCCTTTAATCCTCTGCAATCAGCCAAACCAATTTTCTCAATTCCGCAAACTAATTTTGTAAAATCTTTGTGGGATAAAAAAAACTTTAACCAAGATGGATTTTACGTTGGTACAGATTTAGTTGGAGCCATTGCGAATGGCTTGGGATTGCCGTCAATTCCGCATGTTCTTTACGTTCCTCAACTGAAATTTTTTCGCTGCTATTTTCCAGAACTAAATGAAGAAGAATTTAACTTAATATTTAACAGATATCTTCACGTAAATATTTCTAGCCAAGTTTCTAAGCCATTTAACATTCAATCAGATTTATCGGTAATTCCTTTGGAAAAATTCACCTCAAATAAAAACAGCAATCAATCAATGTTATCATGTATCGAAGCTTCTAGAGCCTGTCTTTAAATTTATTTGATTCCATATTTAGTTCTATTTTGGCTTATTTTTTAATAAAATTATTCAAAATATATCCAGATATTCCTCATAATTTTATTAAAAAAGCGCTTAAAATATGCCAAAATCTGGAATCAAATAAATTTAAAGACAGGCTCTAGAAAGTAGTCTTGCCGCCTCGTCAACCTCTAAAACTTGTTCAATTGAGTTTAAATTTTGTTGAGGAATTTTTTCTAAAACTGCGGCAACAATTTTTGTGATTTTGGTAAAAGAAATTTCGCCTTTTAAAAATTTTTCAACCGCAATTTCGTTAGCGGCGTTTAAAATTGTTGGTGCGCTGCCGCCAGTTTCTAAAGCCTCGCGACATAATTTTAAGGCAGGGAATTTTTTTTCGTCTGGCGCAAAAAAGCTTAAATTTTGTAAAAGTTCTAAGTCTAATTTTTTGTGCTTAATTTTCATGCGACTTGCAAAATTATCATCAAAACCAAGCGCGTAAGAAAGTGGAACTTGCATATCTGGAACGCTTAACATCGCCAGAGTTGCACCGTCTGAATATTCAACCATTCCGTGAATTATCGATTGCGGATGCACCAAAATTTTGATTTGATTTTTGTTGATGCCGCCAAAAAGATAAAAAGCTTCAATTACTTCTAAACCCTTATTCATCATGGTTGCGGAGTCGATTGAAATTTTGGCACCCATTTTCCAATTTGGATGTTTTAGAGCTTGAGCAATAGTGATTTTTTCAAAATCCAGCTCGCTAGCAAAAAAAGGCCCGCCCGAAGCGGTTAAAATTATTGAATCAATTTTGTCTAAATTTTGCTTTTCAAAAACTTGAAAAATAGCGTTATGTTCTGAATCGACCGGAATAATTTTGGCGCCACTTTTTTGGGCTGCGGCAATTAAAAAACTTCCGGCGCAAACCAAAGATTCTTTATTGGCAAGAGCAATATTGCTGCCAGATTCAATTGCCGCAAGCGTTGGCAACATTCCCGCCGCACCTGTAATTGCCGAAACGAACAAATCACATTTTATTTTTGCCACTTCGATGATGGCTTTTTTGCCGCATAAAACTTCGCAATTTTTCAGATTTTTTAGCGCATCTTGCAAGCGAGCAAAAAAACTTTCATTTTCAATTGCCACGTAAGAAGGCTTAAGAATTAAGGCTTGGTCAATTAAAGTTTCAACGTCATTGGCGGCAACCAATGCCAAAATTTCAAAATTTTGCGAAGCGTTTTTAATTATTTCGATGGTGCTTTTTCCAATTGAGCCAGTTGAACCAAAGATTGATATTTTTTTCATTTTTTCTTTCTGGTTTTTTTCTTGGTTGGTTTGGCAATTTCGTTAAATTTTTGGGCTTCTTGGTCAATTATTGTAGAAATATCAAAAGCATTTTTTTGGGTTTTATCCAACACAAAATCAATTTCTGGAACCACGCGCAACGCCACTTTTTTAGCAATTTGAAAACGAAAATGCGGCGCCATTTCATTTAGTTTTGCAATCAATTTTTCGTGCGCTGCGTCATTTCCAAAAATATTGACAAAAATTTTGACATTTTTGGCGTTGGGGCTTGCGTCGGCTTGCGAAACGGTGATATATGTTCCTTGTTTGTTGAAAAAAATATCGTCGCGCAAAAATATGTCCGAGATAACTCGTTTGATGGTTTCGCCAATTTGAAGTTGTCTTTGTGATTTCATTTTAGAATTTTTTATATTGTTGAACGCCTTTCATTGTAATGTTGAAGGTGCAAAGTTTGATTGATTTTGGGTTTAATACTTCTGAATTTTGAACTTTGGCGGTAATCATTTTGCGCTCTTCTTCTTCGTAGGCCAAAAACTGGTAATCGCTTTCGTTGTAAGGATGAGAGTCAAAATACATTTCGGTTTCAAGCTTGCCAAATTTTGGATGATAAATGTTCATGTTAATGTGCGGAGCCCTTCCGGCAGAACTTCCGGGCATGATAGTAATAAAATGATAATTTCCCAAATTGTCGGTAATGGCGCGACCAGACATATTAAAATATTTATCAACATACTCGCTATTTGGTTCAAGCAAGGTGTGATATTTTCCCGCTGAATTGGTTTGCCAAATTTCGATTATGGCGCCTTCGATTGGAACATTGAAAGAGTCGGTTATGGTGCCTTGTAAAAAAATTATTTCACCAAAAGCGCGATAAAATGATCCAACTTTTTTAGCTAAGTTATTTGTAGTAGAAAAAGTGTCGGGCATTGAAAGATCTGCCGCAAAAAAGCGTGAAGGAGTTGGTTTTTGAGGCGTAAAAGCTGCGGGCAGAGTTTGTAAATTTTGGGTTGGTGGGTTTTGCGCCAGACTTGTAGCTGTGAAAAAAAACAGCCAAAAAAATGTGTAAATTTGTTTATGTTTAATCAAATTCAAACTTTGCTTGAATTTGGCAACCTTTGAATTGCTTCGCGTCGATTGAATTGACAAATCTTCAATAGATTTTTGATTTTTATAAAAATCGAGATCTTGAATCAGTTTGGTTATAGTCATACTTTGGGCAAAGTAACTCCGGTTTGTTTCATATATTTGCCAGCGCGCTGGTCGTAAGAAATTTCGCAAGGTTGATCGCCTTTAAAGAATAAAAATTGGCACGCGCCTTCAAAAGCGTAAATTTTAGCAGGAAGCGGCGTGGTATTAGAAAATT
Source organism: Rickettsiales bacterium (assembly GCA_947441695.1). Classification (GTDB taxonomy): domain Bacteria; phylum Pseudomonadota; class Alphaproteobacteria; order Rickettsiales; family UBA1997; genus UBA2645. Next base: position 4,931 of record CANEUK010000027.1, on the reverse strand, counting down.
CTAGCGTTACGTGTCCTTCCCAACCCGGTTCTAAAGGCGTTACGTTTACAATAATTCCGCATCTGGCGTAGGTTGATTTGCCAACGCAAACCACCAAAATATCTTTGGGAATTTTAAAATATTCTATGGTGCGAGCCAAGGCAAAGCTGTTTGGCGGAATTATACAAACGTTGGTGGTGCGATTTACAAAACTTGTTTCGCAAAAATTTTTAGGATCAACCACCGCAGAATCAATGTTGGTAAAAATTTTGAACTCGTTAGAAACTCTGGCGTCGTAGCCATAAGACGAATTTCCATAAGAAATTATTTTATTTCCTGCTTCGTCAAACCTAACTTGATTGGCGCAAAATGGTTCGATCATTTTTTGTTTTACAGCAAATTCGGCAATTGATTTGTCGGAAAGAATGCTCATTTAAATGGAAATAAAATTATCAGTTTTAATAAGGAATTTATTGATTGCGTAGGGCTTGCGTTTTTATAAAAAAACAATCTCAATTGGCAATTACAAAGCAGCTTTTTTTTCAATCTTAAACTCATTTAAAAAAATAAAATGCACGATATTTCTTATCTGCGCGACATTTTAATTTTGCTCTTCGCTTCGGTAGCAATTGTAATTATTTTTAAACAACTTGGATTAAGTCCAGCCTTGGGATATTTGGTTTCGGGAGCCGCTATTGGACCTTTTGGATTTGGCGTTTTAACCAGCACCGAAACCACTAAATCAATTGCCGAACTAGGAATTGTATTTTTGCTTTTTGCAATTGGCTTAGAACTCACTTTCAGCCGCTTATTTGCAATGCGTAAATATGTTTTAGGTTTTGGTAGTTTGCAGGTTATTCTTACTTCGGCGGCAATTTCTTTGATTTGTAAATATTTCTTTAACTTGTCTTTGGATAGTTCAATTGTAATTGGCAGCGCTTTGGCTTTGTCTTCAACCGCAATTGTCATGCAAGTAATTGCCGAACATGGCGAACAATCAACCCGAGTTGGGCGTTTATCTTTTTCAATTTTGTTGATGCAAGATTTAGCGGTGATTCCAATTTTGGTGTTGTTGCCTTTGCTTACTAAAACCGACTTAAATATTGTCAACGCGCTTGGCGGAGCCTTAATTGACGCAATTATAGCTATGGGAATTATTTTTGCCGTTGGTCGTTTATTGTTGCGCCCGGTTTATCGCTTAATTGCCGAAGCCAAAAGCGACGTGCTATTTTTAAGCTTCACTTTGATTGTAATTTTGGGTTCGGCTTTTTTAAGTAGTTATATGGGTTTGTCTTTTGCTTTGGGTGCTTTTATTGCTGGTTTGATGGTTGCCGAAACTGAATATAAATATAGGGTTGAAGAAGAAATTCTGTCGTTGAAATCGCTGTTGCTTGGTTTGTTTTTTATGACCATTGGAATGTCGTTTGATTTTGATTTATTGCTTTCGAGTTTGCCATATATCGTGATGGTTTCGCTTGGGCTGATTATACTAAAAAGCCTGATAATTGTTGGTTTGTGTTTTGCTTTTCGTTTTCCTTTGGCACCCGCAATTCATGCTGGATTTTTGTTGGCTCAAGGCGGCGAGTTTGCGTTTGTAGTGTTTTTGATGGCGGTTCAACAACGTTTTATGGAAGTTGATTTGTCACAATTTTTAATGACGGTTGTGACTTTTACTATGGCTTTAACTCCTTTATTGGCGGCTTTGGGGCGCAAATTAAAAGCTCGTCTTTATACCAAAGAAGTTTTGCACGACAATAAAATTAAAAGAGAAATTGGTGATATTTCCAAGCACGTTATCGTTATTGGTTTTACCAAAGTTGGTAGAATTGTTTCTTATATTTTGCGCAAACGCGGCATTAATTATGTGGTTTTAGAAAATAATCACCGCTTGGTTCGTATTGAAAAAAACAACGGCTACAACATCTATTATGGCGACGCCATGAATATTGATATTTTACGTTATGTTGGCGTTGAACGCTGCGAGTCAGTTATTGTTGCCCTAGAAGACGAAATTGCCTGCATAAAAATTACCCGCTTTATTCACGAAAATTTTCCAAATATTTCGGTTATTACCAAGTCAGAAAACATAAATAACGCCGATCGTTTTAAAAAAGTTGGAGCCAGTTTGGTGGTTTCAAAAAACCTAGAAACTGGTTTGCAACTTAGCAACGCGGCTCTTGCTTCGGTTGGCGTGAGTAATTCAGAAATCAACAACGCCTTAAACGCATTTCGCGACATTAACCTAGAAGTAATGAAAAGTGTGATTCTCTACGACGAATCAGAAGAAAAATAACCAAATTAAACAGAGGTAATTTTTGGTAAAAATTTATTTAGCGCAGATTAACAATTCAGTTGGCGATTTTAACTTAAACGCGGCAAAAATTATGCGCGAGTTTGAGCGCGCAAATCAAGAAGGGTGCGATTTGGTGGTTTTTTGCGAGATGACAATTTGCGGTTATCCGTGCCGCGATTTATGGAATAAAAAATATTTTTTTGAAGCCGCAAAAGAAAAAATTCTTGAAATTGCCGCCGCAACCAAAGGCTCAAAATGTGCAATTTTGCTTGGCGCGCCAACTTTTGAAATTAATCGAGCCAAAAAAGAAATTTTTTACAATTCGGCCATTTTAATTGAAAACGGCGAAATAAAAAAAATCACTCACAAAAAAACTTTGGCAAACCAAGGCGTATTTGACGAAAAGCGTTATTTTGAAAGTGCCGTTGCTTTGTCGGTGGTTGAATTTCGCGGGCTTAATTTGGCGTTTTTAATCTGCGAAGATTTGTGGGATGTCAAAAATCTATTTTTACTACAAGAACAAATTTTAGACGGCGTAATTGCAATTAACGCCTCGCCTTATTCGAGCAAAAAACATTTAACTCGCCAAAAAGTTGCGCAAAATTTTGTCAAAAATTTAGGCAAACCATTAATTTATGTAAATCAAGTTGGGGCGCAAGATGGCTTGGTGTTTGATGGCGGCAGTTTTGCCATGAACCAAAAGGGCGAAGAAATTTTGCAACTTGGCGAATTTATTGAAGATTTTGGTGTGGTTGAACTTGAAAAATCTGGCGAACTAAAAACAAAAAATCGCGAATTATCCTTAAGCAACCAAGAAGCTCGGGATTATTCAGCCTGCGTTTTGGGGCTTCGCGATTACATCCAAAAAAATGGTTTTGTAAAAGTTTTGCTCGGAATGTCGGGCGGCATTGATTCGGCCTTGGTTGCCACAATTGCCGTTGACGCTTTGGGCGCTCAAAATGTAGAACTTTATGCTTTGCCAAGTCGTTTTAATTCTGAAAACTCAATGATTGACGCCAAAAGCTGCGGTCGCAATTTAGATTTAGAATTAAAAATTATTTCCATCGAAAGCGCTTTGGAAACAATGCTTGAAACGCTGGGTGAGATTTCGGATTTAGCCAAAGAAAATTTACAATCCCGCATTCGCGGCAATATTTTAATGGCACTTTCTAACAATTCTGGCGCGCTTTTGCTTTCGACCGGCAATAAATCAGAATTAGCTTGCGGCTACGCCACGCTTTATGGCGACATGTGCGGCGCTTTTAATCCGATCAAGGATTTATATAAAACTCGAGTTTATGAATTAGCCAATTGGCGTAATCAAAATGTGCCTAATATTTCTATTTTTCCTCACAAAAATTTGATTCCGCAAAATATTATCACCAAAGCGCCAACCGCAGAATTACGACCAAATCAAAAAGACAGCGATTCGCTGCCAGAATATGAAATTTTAGATAAGATTTTATTTTATTTGATTGAGGAAAAACGCTTGGTTTTAGAAATTATTGCTTTTGGTTTTGAACAAGAATTGGTAGAAAAAATTGCTAATCTTTTTTATCGCAGCGAATATAAACGCTCGCAATCTTGCCTTGGCGTGAGAATTTCTGAAATGTCGTTTGGCCTTGATTGGCGATATCCGGTGACTAATAAATTTATAATTTAACTATGACGATCGAACAACCAATATATGCTGGTTTCTGGGTTAGAGTTTTAGCGGGATTGCTTGATATAGTATTTCTTTTGCCAATTTTTATGATTCTGCTTGGCGCATTAATGTTAAATGATTTTCCCTTAATGCAAATTATTCGCTTTCCCGATTTAATTGATTCTTACGAAAATCCCTATTTTGATTACATGTTTTACGTCGTGAATTTCGCCTACGCTGCTTATTTTTTATCCCGCAAAAAACAGGCAACTTTGGGTAAAAGAACTATGGAAATTTATGTTGGAAATCGTGACGGCTCAAAACTAAGCGTTGCCAAATCAATCGCTCGCTCGCTTGCTGGATTATTTAGCTCCGCAACTTTGGGACTTGGCTATTTACCAATAATTTTCACCGCCGAAAAAACTGCGCTTCACGATCTAATTTGTAACACGCGAGTCTTTTATGGTAAAAGAGGCCGAAAAAACTGCGCTTCACGATCTAATTTGTAACGCGCGAGTCTTTTATGGTAAAAAAATATGAGTGGCACTGAAAAATTAATTTGCGGCGATTGTAAATCGAAATTTGAGGTTGAAACCGGAAAACACGGTAGCCTTCCGCTGGACTGGGTTTGCAAACCCAGTCCAAACCTTCATTTCTTGCCTTAAAATTGAACTGAATGTGAGGACGGGATTACAAATACCGTTTGGCGATTAAAGTTTTAACCTAAATTCAAAAACCAGTTAATCGACTTCGTAACAAAGTTATGCACTTGCTTGGCTCCTTCATCTGTGTAGCTCATGTGCAAAGCATTTTTTGGTTTTGCAACAACCCATTCCAAATTTACTCTTTTTGGATTTTGCTTGGTTCCTTCGTCGGGAATTACGCCAATATCGGTTGAAGTGTCATTGGCTTCAAACATCAGAATTTTTAAATTCACATCGGCAGAAATTGGACATCTTCTGCCGTCGCAGATAATAGCGTGAGAGATTAATTTTGGGTAATGATTGGCAAAGT
>CANEUK010000026.1 GCA_947441695.1 Rickettsiales bacterium | reverse complement strand
TTTGACATATAGGTTTTGACCGCAACTTGCTTTCCAGTCAGTATACAAGCTGTCTGGCGGCATGTTTGACTTTATAGTTATCAATTAAATTAGAGAGATCTAAACAATGCATAAAACAGACTTAATAAAAGAAATCGCTAACCAAACTGGCCTTTCTCAAAAAGACGCTAGTGCTTCTGTTGAAGCTTTCTTGAAAGCTACTTCAAAAGCTTTGAAAAAAGGTGACGCAGTTACCTTGATTGGATTTGGAACTTTCAAAGTGGTTAAAACGGCTGCTAGAAAAGGTCGCAACCCACAAACTGGAAAAGAAATCCAAATAAAAGCTTCTAAAAGAGTTAAATTTGCCGCTGGCAAAGCTTTAAAAGATTCTGTTAAGTAACAACTAAAACTCCTACACACAAAAAATGTGTAGGAGTTTTTTTTAGTTTTTATGAAAAATTGATTTTCATTTTAAAAACTTATCAAAGAAGATGTTCAGGTAAAAAAAAAATTATTTTTAACTTTAATTTTTTTTCTAAACTTTTTTTGGGGCGATTAGCTCAGTTGGTAGAGCATCTCCCTTACAAGGAGAGGGTCGGCAGTTCGAGACTGTCATCGCCCACCACTCAAAAAAAAGCTTTTTTAAGATTTATTTTTGAGAAGCAAAAATTCGTTAAATTATCTCCACTTATTGTGGGGGTGTAGCTCAGTTGGTTAGAGCGCATGCCTGTCACGCATGAGGTCGCGGGTTCGAGTCCCGTCACTCCCGCCATTCCTAAATCTGGATTGGCGTCTTTTTTATTCACCCCGCCCCCGCCTTCTTCTTTTGTTTAAAATAATTCACAAAAATCAGTTTAGAATTTGCGCTTATTTATTTTAATTGCCGCCTTTCAAAGCTAATTAAAACTCGAACAAATTTTGCTTATGAAATATGGGGTTTTCTACAATTTTGTAGAACCTTTGATGCGGAATAAAAATTTAAAACATACCAAACCAAGAGGTATAAATTCTTAGTTTGATATAGTTCCCAACCGTAGTAATTCAAAGAAGGATTTTTAAGAATTTTCTGCTTGTTCAATTAGTGCAATTTCAGATTCGTTTAGGTTGTAAAGCTCATAAACCAAGGCGTCAATTTGGGCTTCGAGCTGGCTTTGGCGCAAAAGTTGGTTTTGGTGTAAAAGTTGGTTTTGGGGCAAGATTTGATTTGGCAAAATTGGCTGCGGCTGATTTGGCAATTGCAAATTTTCTCCTTTTTTTAATGCCAAAATCTGCTCAACCAAATTTTCGATTTTTAAAATTATTGGCTGGTTTTGGCTTGTGATTTGGGGGATTGGAACCAATTCAAGAAATTGTTTTTTGTAGCGATAACCAGATTCGCCCAAACCGCCGCCAGCGTAATAGCTTTTAAAAAAATATGTGAAAGCTTTTGAGTTAAAAACTCCGCATAAAAATTTTAACTTTTCGCCACTGATTAAAAACGAAGTTGCTTCGCAAAAAAACTCACCTTTTAAATCGAGATAAAATTTTGGTTCTCTGACAATTTCTGAATAAACCACTTTCTCCTTCTCAAACTCTTCGTAATAGGCACAAGCGCGCAAGTTCCACCAATTCTTCCCTTGGTCGTCGCGCTTTTTGGCTTTTTCTTCAAATTGCAATAAATGCTTAAAAATTGCAGGATATTTTTTTGGTACGTCCACATCAAAACCGCTAGAAATAACCCACAATCCAGCCCATTCGTAGCCATATTTTTTGATGTCGCGTCCGCGCAAAATTGGTTTTAAAATTTCCGCGCTTTTGGCGTGTTCTTGGCAAATTTTTTCTTTGGTTTGGTTGTCGATAATAAAGGCTTCGTTCAAGCCAGTTAAAACGCCGCGATAAATTTTCACGTTCCAATCTTTTAGCGCCACGCCAGATTTTTCAATTTTGACCTTCAGGCTTTGTTGTTGCGGGTTGCCAATAAACCAAGCGTCTTTGGTTAAGTTTGGCAAATTAATTGCCTGCGAATGAAAAATTTGCGCCAAAGTTTGCGGCTTTTCTTGGGCTTCGTCTGTTTTGGCAGAATTGCTTTTGGTTAAAGTTAAGGCTTTTAGTCGATTTTGGTTTGGGTTTTTTTGAATGAGCAAAATGTTGGTATCAACCGTGGCATTTTCAAAAACGCCGCCGCCTAAATCGACCAATTGCAACGGGTTTTGACTGGCAAAAAAGCCGCGCAAATTTTCGCCGTAGCCTGCGCGCATCCATTTGTTGCTGGTGATAAAAGACAAAACGCCGCCGTTTTTTAAAAGATTGACGCCGCTTTCGTAAAACAGGCAATAAATGTCGCCGTTGGCATCGTGGGTTTTAAAATTTTGGTTTTTGTAAATTTTTTGGAGTTCGTCGTTTTTAAATTTTTGCAACTGAATATAAGGCGGATTTCCAATCACCAAATCAAAGCCGCCGCCATTTTGGGCTTCAAAAACTTCGGGAAAATTTAGCTGCCACAAAAAAAATGGCTTTTGGTTGCTGGTAAAAACTTGTTTTATTTGGGCAATTTGGTCGGAGGTTTTGACTTGTTTTAGCCTTTGTTCAACTAGGTTCCATTGCATTTCTTCAATTTGTTTTTTGGTGTCGGATTTTTTGTCTTTGTTGCTGGCATTGAAAAATTCTTCGCTTAGTTCTTTTAGTTTTTTAATTTTTTCAAAATTAAAAATGTCGCCCAAATCTGTCGAATCAAAAAGTTTTACGCCGTTAAAATCTTCAATTAGGCTGTTTCCTTGCATGATTTTAAAATCTAGGTTTGGCAAGGGTTGAATGCTTTGGCTGTTGTTGCTTTCGTCGACCAGCAACGAAATAAAAAAGCGCAATTTGGTGATTTCAACCGCAATTGGTTGAAGGTCGACGCCGTAAATACATTTTTGAATTAAATAGAGTTTGCGGCTGTAGTCGGGCGATTTTTTGAAAAATTCGTCGATTGCTTTTTTTGCCTCTTCGCGCGGCCGACTATCTTGAATTGCTTTGGTGGCTTCGATTTGGGCATATTTCCAAAGTTCGTTTTCTGGGTCGAGCTTTTTTAGCAAAGCGACAATTTGATTTAAAACGCCCATTGGAAACGCGCCCGAACCAACCGCGGGGTCAATAATTTTTATTTTTTCAATTAGGCTGATAATTTTTTTGGTTTGTTCTGGATCGAATGGGTTTTCTTGGGTGTTTTCTTGGGTGTTTTCTTGGGGGTTTTCTTCGGAGTTTGTTTTGGGTTTTTGTTCTTGATTTTCTTGGTGGTTTTGGAGTTTTTCGTTTTTTAAAAAAAGTTGCTCAATTTGGCTTTTTTCAAACTCGGGCAATTGGCTAAAAAAGTAATTTTTTAGCGATTCTTCCACCATAAAATCAACAATTTCGCGCGGCGTATAATAGCTTCCCGTAGCTTTTCGGGCAGTTTGCGAAGTTTCGGGGTTAAAAGCAGCCAACAAATTTTCAAACACCTGTCCTAAAAGTTCGGGATCAAGCGCAATTTCGGCGTCGTCAATTGAGTTTTCGTCGATGGTAAAATTAAAACTTTCTAAAATTTTGATTAATCCTTCAACTTGGTATTTTTTGTTTTTGGTGCCAAATTGCTGGTTCAAATCAATGTTTTCTTCATCGCCAAAAAACAAAAAATTGGGAATTTTTGGTTGGTTTTTTTGGGTTTTAGAGAAGCCGTCGATGTAGATTGTTGGTTCTACGTCTTTTTTGTCTAAACATTCAAATAAGCCGCCATTTAAAAACGGGGTTTGGTTGAAAAGACTTTTCAAAGTTTCTTCGGGGTTTTGGCTTTGAAATAAATCTTGATAACGAAAAACATGTTGGTCGCCGTGGTCGCGATTTATGCCTTTGTAGGTTTTATCGGCGATAAATCGGCGCTCGTCTTTTTTAACGCTAAGTGTGGCAAAAAACAGATTTTGCAAAATGGCTTTGTAATAGTTTGGTTCTTGCGGTTCTAGGGTTTTTAGAATTTTTTTAAGCTCTTTTTCTTCAAATAATTTTGGATTCACCAAATTGCGCTGACGCATAAACCAAATAAAAATTATGCGCGTAATTAAGCGAATTATGGCGGTTTCTTTGCCGTTTTTTTCTTTGGCAACCGCTGGCGGAAACTCGCAATTTTCAATTGCCCAAAAATACCAATTGGCAATTTTTGAATAAAATTCTTCGGTAACTTTTTTAACCAAAAACGCCTCTTTTAGCTTTTTAACGCTTGAAAAATTGGCGTTGGCAACTTGTGAAATAAAGGTGCGGTTGGTGATTTTGGAATCTTGCGAAACAAAATAAGTAAAACGTTTGAACGGAGTAAATTTTTGCTTTGAAACGCCGTGAAATTCTTGGCAAACCAGCGAAAAGCGAAAATTGCCGCTTTGGTCGTGAAAAATAAAAATGCCCGCTGGGTCTTCCAAATTTTCATTGAGCAGTTTTTTGGCTAAGTCGTATTGATCTTTTTTGGCTGATTTTTCGCTTAAAACCGTTTCAAAATCTGGCTGCAACGAATTGGAAGGTTGGTTTTTTAAGTTATTGCTGTTTTGCAAATTAACCTGAAGGCAAAAAACTTTGATTTTTAAATCTTCAAACTCGCCTAAAAGAAAGCCGTTGGAAAATTTTTCTTTTAAGTTTTTCCCAATTAAATCAAGTTTTTCTAGCTCATTTTCTTTAGTAAAACTGTAATTTTTTGCTTCAAAAAATTTGATAAATTCTTGAATAAAATTTTCTTGGCTAAAATTTTGCTGGTTAAAATTTCTGCTAATTTTTTGTAAAATTTGTTCGGCTTTTTCGGCTGACGAAGGCGCGTTTTGCATGGTTTTTTTGAATTGAAAGGTTGACTTATCGAAGATGAGTTAAGATAAATCTAAAATTGATTTGCAAGAAAATTAAAAACTTACATTTCTTTAAAAAAACTAAAAAACATCAAATTTATGACTCAAAACATTAAAGAATTAGTTTCTGAAATGGAGACAAAATCGTATAACACTCCGACCAATATTTTTGGTTTTGCAAGATCTCAAGCGGCATTAAGCCAAGCAAACGAAGCTTTAAACAACAATCAGCAAAATTCTAATCAAACCAATCAAAACCCGCAAAATTCTTCTTCTCAAGATTCAAATAAAAAGCCAAATAACTAAAATCACCAATCAATTAAAAATTGCGACAAAGGCGATTTTTAAAAAAACAAAACCCATGAAAACGAAAGACTCACCAAAAACAAAAACCCCAATTTTTGATGTGCAACAAAAAGCTGTCGAAGTAGTAATTGAGGGAATTCAACAAACAATTATTTCAACCACTCAAACGGTTGATAGAGAAATATTTTATTACAACTTTTCACTAGTTGGCTTACAATTATACATCACAAATAAAGCTTTGGAGCTTGTTTTTATTGGCGGCGAAAAGCTGATTAAATTTAGCCCTCAAATTGTAATAGCTGGCTCTTTTGTTGCCTCGATAATTTTGGTTTCAATATTTTCAACTTATAACCTGATAAAAGCCTATCAAAGTTCTCGCGGCAATAACCACGAAACCCTCCAATCGCTGATAAATAAAGACAATTCTGAAGAAGCCGAAGAAAAAGTTAAAAAACTAAATGAAGAAATTGGCAAAAAATATAAAATCGCCACAAGATGGTGCATGTTTAATTTGATGATTTTTTGCGTTGAAGTTTTTTGGGTTATTTTTGAAATTTATCGCCTTATTTAGGGCTTAGGAACAATTGGCGCTAGCCACTGAAGCCGCTTTTGTTAAAAATTTTTAAAACAAATTTTAAAACAAATTTTAAAACAAAGGCGGCTGACTAATTTTAAGCCAAGTCATTCAACCAAATTCTGAATCGCAATTACCAATTCTTGATCTTGATTGGCTTGGTTGGTTTGGGTTTTTAGATAATTTTTGCCAAGTTCTTCTTCTAGTTTTGAAAGTGCTTCGAGCAGCTTTTGCGGATTTTCTTCGCCGTCATTTTCAACAATTTGGCGCAAGTGATTTTGCGACAGCGTGCCAAAATTATTGATGTCGTCGAGCAGTTTTTCGATAAAATTTTTGTGGTCGATAAATTGCAAAAACTCATCTTCTTCGTCAATTTTTCTTAAAATTGTTTGCAAATTTCTTTGCGCTTTGGCTTCAAAATCGTCGCTAGTTTTTAGTGAATTAAAACTTTCGTTAATTTGGCTTTGGGCTTTTTCGTAGGCTTGCCAGAATTTTTGATTGTTCCAATTAAGCGATTTTTCGTCTTTTTGACAAAGAATATTGGCAAAAACTTTTTCAAAAGAAGTGGCTTGAGAAATCATTTTTTCCGCCAAAATTTCTGGCGAATTTTCAACTTGAGAAACAAAAAGCGTGCCGTTTTTTTTGGCAAAAACCAAAAGTTCGTTGGTTAAACCTTGTTTTGCCACTTTTAACATTTTTGGCAAAGCTTGTAATTGCTGCTCAATTTGCGGATTTTGAGCTTTTATTTCGGCAAATTTTTTGACCATTTTGGTATAAAAACTTTCATCTTCTAGGTTTTCGGGGTTTTGGTGAAGTTTGCTAAAAAGTTCTGAAGCGGTTGGTGTTTCGTTTTCGTTAAAAATTTTAGAATCTTCGCCAAGCGCGGCGTGAATCATCATCATTTTATCTTCGGCAATTTGGCGCGATTTTATTTTGTCTTCGCCTTTTTGAGTGGGAAAAAAATTGACAATAAAAAGCTGGTCAAAAACTTTTTTGCTAATTCGATTAATGCGTCCAAGCCTTTGAATTACGCGCACCGGGTTCCACGGAATGTCGTAATTTATCACCATTCCGGCGCGGTTTAAATTGAAACCTTCGGAAATTTTATCGGTTGCCACCAAAATGTCGTAATCGTCTTTTTGGTTTTTTTGCGAAAGTGCGGCGTCAAAATTTTGGTTGATTTGAGCAATTGCATCGTCGCTTAAATCTTTAACCAAAAGCACGCGATTGGCAAAATGTTTGGCTAAATTTTCGCCTAAATATTTGGCGGTTGCGGCATATTCGCTAAAAATGACGATTTTTCTTTTGGGTTGTTGCGCTGGCTGGCTTTTAATTTGGTCAATTAAGCTGGCAATTTTGGGGTCGTTTTCTACCAATTTTAACTCGGTCAATTTTTCTAAAATTTCGTCAAACAGCGCAATGTCTGATTTGATGTGGTCGATAAAAATCTTTTCATCAACAAATTTGTCTATTTCGAAAACTTGGTGATTTTTTGACTTATTTTGGGCTTCTAGCTTTTTGGCATATTTCTCAAACTCTGTTTCAATTTCGTCGGAATCTGCGCTGCTAAGTTTTTCAATTAATTTGCGGTCTAAAATATATTTTTGGTTTTTTTCAACAAAGTTCAAAACCATTTGGGTAACTTTTTTAAAGTTGCAAATGCTGGTTTCAAAAGAAACAAAAGAGCTTTCAAACCTTTTAACCAAAAGGCGGCGCATTAAATCATAAAGATTTCTTTGTTGCTGTATTTGGCTACCTTTTTTGTCGGTTTCGTCGTCAGATTTTTTGCCCGAAATTAAGCCTTTTTGATAGTCGTAAGGGCGATAAATCGCGCCTTTAAATTTTATGTTGGTTGGGTTTTCGTCGTCGTTGGGCGCGCCAAAATATTGGGTGATTATTTTGTCGTAAAATTTTGATTGTTTGGCGTTAAGTTCAAAAAACCATTCCTTTGGATTGGCAACTTTTGCCAAATTTTTGACTTCTTCTTTGTAGGTTGGATTATTTTGTAAGTCGATGCGATTGCGCCTTATGATTACTGGTTCGATAACGTTTTTAATTTCTTGCCCGAGTTCGCCAAAACGCTGCAAAACTTTTGAAATACTAACTTCGTTTTGTTTGAAAATTTCTTGATAGAGCTTTTTGGCGCGCGATTTTTTTTGTTGGTTGCTCGAATTATAATATTTTTTGATGTTGCTTAGTTTTTTATATTCGTTTTCAAAATCGTCGAAAAGCCTTTTTACGTTGCCGTTTAGCGTGATTGACGATTTTTTTGGCGTGGTAAAAAGTGCCAAAAGCGAAAAAATGTCGCTCGGACTATTATTGAAGGGCGTTGCGGTTAGTAAAATAACTTTTTTGTCGCGGCAAATATTTTTTAAAATGCGATAATCTTGAGTGTCTTCGTTGCGAAAACGATGCGCTTCGTCGATGATTATTGTTTCGATATTTTGCCATTGCTGCGTGTATTCAAAGGCCTTTAACAAGTCGCCTGAAGAACGCACTTCCCAACCGTCAAACTTGAATTTTTTGCAATATTGCCGCCAACCCGAATTGCTGTTTATGTCGCCCACCAAACCCGGCGGACAAATTATCATGCCGCGACCTTTTAATTGCGTGGCAAGCAGGCTAGCAATTACCGATTTTCCCAAACCAACCACGTCGGCAATAATCACGCCATTATGTTCTTCGATAACGCGCTTGGCTTGTTTAACGGCGTCGATTTGATATTGAAAAGACTGAAAGCCGCCATCTATGGCAATTTTTTTGAGAAATTGGTCGTTATTTTCGTTGCCCGAAAAACCATCAAGATAGGTTTTAAGCACATAAACAAAGGCTTCGAAAGGAGTTATTTGACGCAAAAAAGTTTTTTTAGTGATTGTTTCAATCAGTTGGTTTTGTTCAATTTCAACCGCGTTTTTCCAATGTTCGTCAAAATATTCTTCGGCTTTTTCAAAACCATAATCGGCAATTTCAACGTTAAATTCTGCCTGCGACAAAATTCCGGGTTTGGTTAAATTGCTGCTTCCGGTGATAAATAGTTGTTCTCTGGAAACTTGGTCAAGCAGCTTAAAAAGATAGAGTTTGGCGTGATTTGGCTGGCTGGTTTTGCGAATTATTAACTTGTTTTCTTTAATCAGTTTTTGAAAGAAATCGGCTTGTTCGTAAGTTTGTTGATTGTCCAAACTTTTATGCGTTAGCGATTTTTCAACGCTTTTAAAAAAATTTTCTGATTTGAGTTTGGTTTGATTTTTTTGATCAATTCTAAATTCAATCAAGTTTTTGGCGTGAATGTCGATATCCATTCCAACCAATATTTTGAAGGTCAAATTTGGGTTTTGCGCGTAAGATTCTTGCAACGCTTCGTAAAGTTCGCGCAAACCCGAGAAATAAAAAAAGCCGACTAAAAATTTTAGTTCGCTGGCTTTGCTGATTAATTTTTTTAGGCGGTCTTTAAGGTTTTTATCTTGGTTGTTGGTGATAAAATTATTCATGGGTTTTTGGTTGTTTTACTGAACCGCGTCGTAGTTGCTGCGCGACATCAAATATTTATAAACAATCAGATTTTCGGTGATTCTTTGAACGTAATTTCGGGTTTCGGAATAAGTAATAAGCTCGATCCAATCGACCACTTTATCAATATTTTGCTCTTTGCGCGGGTCGTAAAACTCGTTAATCCAGCGTTGCGTTGCGTTTGGCCCCGCGTTGTAAGAAGCAATGGCTAACATTTCAGAGCCTTCAAAACGATCGATTAATTTTTTGATGTAATGCGAACCCAAGCGCACATTGTAGGTTATGTTGGTTGCCAATTTGTTTTTGTCGTAGTCAATTCCAATGTCTTTGGCAACTAATTTGGCGGTTGATGGCATTAATTGCATAAAACCAATTGCCCCAACTTGACTTACCGCCATTGGCGCAAAACCACTTTCTTGTTTGATAATTGCGTGAACTAATGGCGCGTATTCGTCGTTGATAACTTCTTTGACGATTTGAAATTTGTCTTTGATGAAAAAAACATTTTTTTTAGAAGCAATTCGAGAAATTTTAGAATCAATCTGACGATCGCCAATTTCGTTAATCAGCTTCATAATTACTGCAATTTGACCTTCGCTTGTTGATTTATTCACTAACCATTCAAAAATTTTTACAGCGTTGCTTTTGTCACCCATAATTGTCAGCAAATAAGCAATTTGCGTAGTTTGCGACTGCGACATTGTGTTTAAGTCGCGCAAAGTAATTTCGGGATCTTTTGGCAAAATAACGTCGCTTTGAGCGCCAATCGGGTCTAAAGCTCGATGTTTGTGAATTCCTAACTGACCGTAGAAAAAAATTGGATATTTTGTTGAGATTTTATACCACTCAATTGCTTTTTCTTTGTCTTCCATTGCTTCTGACGCCATTCCAAGCCAATAAGAAGCGCGCGACAAAGTAACTGGTTGCGAAACATTTTTGTAAAGATTTTCAAAGCGTTGATAAGCAATTTTTGGTTTATCTAAAAAGCGCAAAGCAACCCAACCAGACATCCATTCTGCTTCCCAAAAGTCAGATGCGGTTGTTGGTAGATTGTGATTTTCAATCAAAGCATATGCCACTTTAAACTTTTTTCTTTTTATCATTTCACGCGAATAAAGGCGGCGCAAACTCCACCATTTTTCTGGAAATTGTGAGTTTTTTGGCAAATCAATCATCACCTCCAAAAGATCTTCGAGACGATCTTTTGCCTTATACCAAATAACTCTGCGATAAGATAAACCCTCGTTTGAGCGCAATTTTCTTGGCACCGACAAAACAATTTTATCGATATATTTTGGCGAGTTTTGAATTTCTATTACTGCCAAAAAAAGTTTTTGATAATCGCTATTTACAAAATTTAGAAGGCGTTTGGCGTCTTCATTTTTGCCATCCCAAAGCAAGCGATCAATGCGATTAATGTGATCGATTTGATCGATTTGGTTTTGATATTTTTGTAAAAAATCTTTTTCTTCTTCGGCCGAAAAATTTTCTTTTACCCAAATTGTCGAAATAAGTTCTTGGATTTCTTTTTGTAGCTTTTCTTTTTGTTCTTCAGTTGTTTTTGGGTGTTGAAAAAAACTTAGTTTTGATTGCAATAAATAAATTTTTGATTCGGACATGCTGGCCGGATTTGAATCGAAATATTTTTCACTAAATTGATAAGGAATATTTTCGGCAATTGCTATTT
>CANEUK010000025.1 GCA_947441695.1 Rickettsiales bacterium | reverse complement strand
TGCTGCGACTACTGCTTTGTCAATAATTTACGGAGTTGCTAAAGGCGTCTACGAAAAAGCAAGAGTTTGTGGGCACGATTGGCAAACTTGGGCCGAAGTTGGAAAAGATAGTAATAAAGTCGATAAAGAAAGATCAGAAGGTGATACAGGGCCTTTTATTTGGAAAAAAGGTCCCTACAAAGGATCTTATTCTGGATGTTTGAAGCAGCTTTTTCAAGACGGCACGCTTGGTTTAGAATGTGACAAATTCAATTTAAAAAAAAATAGTGATTATTCTGAACCCAAAATAACTAACAAACTTTATCGCGAATATATTTACGGCGGAAAAGAGTTTCCCGACAGAGGAAGTGGCGCTTGCACAAATCCTGAAAATTACGAAAGCAAAGGGAAAAAATATTCCAGAAAGGACGCCCTTGGTTACGTTAAGGACGCCCTTGGTCAGGTTAAGGACGCCCTTGGTTTCGCTGACAATGATGAAGATAGGCAGAGGTATTACATGACGGGGCCGGGAACCGCATCAGTTTATGCCTGTAACAGATTTTTACTTAAAAACGTTACTCCAAGCTCACAAGCTGCCTACGACTGCTGCAAAAAAAGAAGCCAAAACACCATTTGCATTGAAAATAGCCCAGAAACTGTAGGGGCGGATAATTATAGGTATTCTTTTTGTGAAATTGGATCTAAATGCGATGTTTTTAGTGTTACTTTTGAGGCTTATACCAGCAAAGAAAAATCAAACTATATTTGTGCCAAAACTTATTCCGTTTGTCCTTACAACCACAATCTTGGAGGCGGAACAGAAAAACAGGATATTACTGTAAATAGTGATGGCACGACGTTATTGAATAACTATTGTCAATACATGAAACATTGTTCAAAAATTCCTATTTTGCCATATGTGAGAACCTCAAATTTTTCAGGCAATTTTATTTCTTCTGCTTGTTACGACATGAAGGGAGATTCTCAAAATGTTTATGGCTTCACTTCGCAATTAATTCCAATTAACACTCGCGGTTTTTCAGCTCCGATGGCGCAGTGTTTTAAAGAAACTATGGAGAATGTTTTTCTTAATAGAGCTGGTCGTTCTCAATGCTCCGAACCCGATGAAACTCCTGATGAAAATGGTGTTTGCGCTTCTGGTTATGCAGCTGGAATTCAAGAGGGAGTAGAACTAAATAAAAAATCGTTTTTTGTAAGAATGCAGGACGGTTTGCAAAATATTATCAAAGTTTGCTTGATTGTTTCTATAACCTTTTTTGGCTACATGATTTTGATTGGAGTTCCTGGTCAAGTTATAACCAGAAAAGAGGTTTTGCCTTATATTTTAAAAATTGGTTTGGTGATGTATTTTGCGGTTGGAGATGGCTGGCAATCTGGTTTTATGAAAGGAGTTCTTGGAACTTCTAGCCTTTTGTCTGACATAACTTTCAATCTCGACGAACCTTCTTTGGAAAAAAGGCTCAAAGAAACTTCGTTGGAAAACAAGCTTGATGGATGTCAATTTCCAAGATTTAACTACGCCGACAACAACGAAAGCACCAAATATAAAAAACCAGCTTACGAGGATAAAAACCAATATTTAAGAATTTGGGATATACTTGATTGCAAAATAGCTCGCGCTCTTGGTTATGGCCCTGAAGTTTCGGTGCCAAATTTAATCTTTATGATTTTGGGTGGGTTTTTTACTGGCGGTTTGGGAGTGGTGTTTTTTGTGGCTGCTCTTCTGTTTGGGTTTTTTATGATTGCAATAACCGTGAGAGCTTTGCATATATTTTTGCTTTCCACCACGGCGGTAATGATTCTGATGTATGTTTCACCCATTACAATAACCTTGGCAATGTTCAAAAGAACTAAATCAATTTTCGATGGTTGGTGGAAGCAGCTTTTGGGTTTTACTTTGCAACCAATGATTCTTTTTGCCTATCTTGGAATTATGTTAAGTATTTTTGATCACATCGTGATTGGAGAAGCAACTTTTAGTGGAGATGGAAAAAGTGAGCCCAAAAAAATCGTCTGCAATTCTGCGGCGCAAGATACTAGCATTTATTGTATATTTAAAATTTCTGACATCAAAACTTTCGATGGATTTGAAGCTTTAGGAATAGGATTACCAATGCTTGGTTCGATGAATGGCGATAAACTAAAAACTATAATCGAAGGCGTTTTTGTGATGTATATTTTGTTAAGCTTTCTTGACCAAATTACTGGTTTTGCCTCGAAACTTGTTGGCGGAATGGAGTTGAAAAGCGATTGGGGTGGAAAAGATGGTATGGCCGATATGGTTAAAAAAACTGCTAAAGGTTTGCGAGCCATACAAAAACGAGGCGTAAGAGGCATTAAAAAACACGGTATGGCAGCCGCAAAATCTGCCAGAGGTGGCGTAAAAGCAATGGCAAATTCAGCTGGAAATAAAGGCAAAGCTGTTGCTGATTCAGGGGCTTCAAAAGATAAGTCTGACTCGGCTCGTCCAAGCGAAGAAAAAAGTTCAGATTCTTCTAAAGGTGGTGGAAGTTCAGATTCTTCTAAAGGTGGTGGAAGTTCAGATTCTTCTGAAGGTGGCGGAAGTTCAGATTCTTCTAAAGGTAAAGAATAAAAAAATCAGACGCTCCAGAATGATAAAGAGCTTTGCAGAAAGGGTTCTTCGATTTCTGTGTTAGATTTTAGGTTTGCAAACTAGGTCGCATTTTCATTTCTTTCGTGGAATTGATTACAATCCAAGTCTCGCAAATGTTTTGTTGGGTTAGTAATAACAAAAAAAACCCAAAACCTAAAAAATAACCATCGCTTTGTCGCGTTTTTTGCGGTGCGTCATAATTGCAAAACGATGAGCTTCGTCTCTTAGGCGTTGTAAATAATACATCACGGGATGAGTTTTTGGTAAAGTAAAAGAATCTTGATTGATTTGATGAAAAACTTCTTCGCCAGCGTTGCGGTTTTCGCCTTTTGACATGCAAATAAAAGGAATTGAAACCTTTAAATAATCAAAAATTTCTTGCGCTGCGTTCATTTGACCTTTTCCGCCATCAATAATTATCAAGTCAGGATATTCGGCTTTTTTTAACTTTGAAAAACGTCGCATAAAAACTTCGCGCATCATGGCGGTGTCGTCGCGATTTTGCGATAAGTCAAAACGTAAATTAAATTTGCGATAACCACTTTTAATAAACCCGTCAACGCCAGCGGTAATTAAAGCTCCAACCGCATTGGTGGTTTGAGTGTGACTATTGTCGTAGACTTCAATTCGCTTAGGAATTTTAGGTAAATTGAAAATTTTTTTTACTTCGAGCAGAAGTTTTTTATTGTTAAGATTTTGTAGAATTTTTTGATCTAAATTTTGGCGCGCTAACTTTTCTTGATCTTGCAATAAAGCCAATTTTACACCGCGTTTTGGCGTGATAATTTCAGTTTTTTTGTCAAAGTTTTTTTTCGCTAAAAACATTTCGAGTAATTTTTTTTCAGAAAGTTCTAAGTTCAATAAAATCAAGCTCGGAGCGGGGTTATCTAAATAAAATTGACCAAGAAATTCACTTAAAAGTTCGTCTAATTTTTTATCTTCTTCAATTTCATAAAAATAAGGTTTTGCGCCCAAACTTCGACTGGCGCGAAAAAACGCCACGTAAATGCAAACAGAACCTCTGCTTTCAACTATTGTGATTACGTCGGCGTCTTTAATTTCGTTGATATTAATATTTTGCTTGGTTTGCACATCGTTGAGCGCGTTGATTTGATCGCGAACATTTGCCGCGCTTTCGTAATTTTGTTCGGCACTAAATTGTTGCATTTTGGCGGTTAATTTTTCTTGAACTTGGTCAGTTTTTCCTTTTAAAAAATCAATCGCATTTCCAACTGCAATTTTATATTCATCGCTTGAAACCTTTGCCACGCAAGGTGCTAAACATCTTTTAATTTGAAATTCTAAGCAAGGTTTTTGGCGCAACTTAAATTCAGCGTCAGAACAATTTCGTAGGCGAAAAATTTTACGCAAAACGTCAATCGTGTGATTAACGCTGCGAGTATTGGCAAAGGGTCCAAAGTGCGAACCCTTGTTGTCGTTGCCGCCGCGATATTTGGTAATTTGAGGAAATTGGTGATTGGTAATTAAAATTTGAGGAAAAGTTTTGTCGTCGCGTAGCAAAATATTAAAACGCGGCTGCAACTTTTTAATCAAATTATGTTCAAGCAAAAGTGCTTCAACCTCGCTTTCGGTTTGAATTATTTCAACTTTTTGCGCCAAAAAAATCATGCGCGAAATTCGTCGCGATAACTGATTTTCTTTGGTGTAGCTAGAAACGCGCTTGAATAGGTTTTTGGCTTTTCCAACATAAATTACCTCGTTTTTGGAGTTAAAAAAACGATAAACTCCGGGGTTTGGCGGAATTAAGGATAATTGTGATTTTATTAGCTCGGTTGGCATAAAAAAATTTGTGTTTTTTAAAAAAAAGAAAAACCAAAATTGACTAAAATTAGAATTAAATTTTCACTTAAATTCAAAAAAAAGATATGGTCATAAAAAAAGATCAGCTTGAAGAAATAAATTTGCTGCGCGCTCAAACAAATCAAACCCTTAGACCAGTTTCATTAGAATTAGAAAAAGTTTTATATCAACCTTTTGAAGTTTTAGATCACGGTTTTGTGCGAGTGGTTGATTATATGGGCAACGATTCTTCGGTGGTTCAAGCAGCTCGGGTTTCTTACGGGCAAGGAACCAAAAAAGTCAACGCCGACAAGGCTTTAATCAATTACTTAATTGCCAATCGCCATACCACGCCGCTAGAAATGTGCGAAATAAAATTTCACATCAAGTTGCCAATTTTTGTGGCGCGCCAATGGATTAGGCATCGAACCGCGTCAGTCAACGAATATTCTGCTCGTTATTCAATTGTAGAAGATGAATTTTACGTTCCAAAAGCCGAAAACCTATCAGCGCAGTCAAAAATAAATCACCAAGGTCGCGACGAAAACAATGTTTTAAACGCCGCAGAATCAAAACGGGTTTTAGAAATTTTAAAAAACGACGCGCTAAAATCTTACGATCATTATTTAGAAATGATTAACCAAGATTCTGCTGGAAATATTGTTGATAAAGACAAAGAAGGTTTGGCTCGCGAGCTGGCGCGCATGAATTTGCCGCTTAGTTGTTATACTCAATGGTATTGGAAAATTGACCTACATAATTTGTTGCATTTTCTGAACTTGCGCGCCGATTCGCACGCTCAATACGAAATTAGGGTTTATGCGCAAATAATGTTAAACTTGGTTCAAAAATGGGTTCCACATTGCTTTGAGGCTTTTGTTAAACATCACAAAAACGGTCAAAATATTTCGCAGCCAGCTTTAGAAGTGATTAAAAAAATGTTAAAAGGCGAAAAAGTAGCGCAAGAAAATAGCGGTCTTTCTATGCGCGAATGGAGCGAGTTGGAGCAAATTTTAAAAATTTAACCAAGGGTTTTATGTCTTTAGGAATGGGCGAATTATTGTTAATTTTAGTGATTGTTTTTGTGCTTTTTGGCGCCGGAAAATTGCCTCAAGTTATGAACGACATTGGAAAAAGTGTAAAAAGTCTTAAAAAAGGTTTGAAAGATGATGAAAAATCTGACGAAAAAACGCCTCAAGAGGCTCAATTAGAAGATAAGAAAAAAAAATCTGACTAAAAATTACAGTGAATCAAAACAAGTCAAACCAGCCCAAATCTATCACAACTAAAGTAATTGAAGACGTGGTAAATCAATCTTCGTCAGATCGCATTCCAATTCGCGATTTGGTTGACGCCATGCAGGCAATTGGATTTGGACTGGCAATGATGATTTTTGCTTTTGGAATTATAATTCCGCTGCCGCCTCCATTTCCAAGCATTATCGCTTTTCCTTTGGTGATTTTTTCTTGCCAAATGATGCTTGGATATTCTTCGCCAAAATTACCAAAAAGATTTTCCAATTTATCGGTAAAAAGATCGGTGGTTGCAACTTTGGTTAAAAAATCTTCGCCTTACATTCGTAAGGTCGAAATTATTCTGAAGCCGCGCCTTCTTTTTATGACAACCCATAAATCCGAAAGAATAATCGGATTTTTTACGATGATTTTTTCTTCATTTATTGTTATGCCAATGCCGCTTTCTAACTTTATTCCGGGTCTTGGAATTTTGATAATTTCTTTTGGTCTTTTGCAAAAAGATGGTTTGGCGGTGATTTGTGGAATATTGATCGGAGTTATCGGAATGATCATTTCGGCAACTGCGGTAATTTTGGGCGTTGAAGCTCTTTATTACATCAAAGATTTCTTTTTTTCTTAGACAGTTTTTTTTGGGCAAGTTCTTAGAACTTTTTCTTAGAAAATTATCTAAGAAACCAAAAATTCTTGATAAGCCTCGCTCAAAATTCTTGCTATTTTTCCGGCTTTTCCGTTGCCAATAATTTTTCCGTCAACTTTTGTAATGGGGCGTAAAATCAGGCTAGAACTAGTTAAAAACGCTTCTTTGGCTTTTAATAATTCGATAACTCCAAAATCTTTTTCTAAAACTTTTAAGCCATTTTTTTGTGCCAAATTAATCAGGCGATTTCGCGTGATGCCGCATAAAATATGGTTGTTTGGCGCTTTGGTAATTAGCGTTTCGTTTTCATCAACTATAAAAATATTAGCAAAAGTTCCTTCGGTTACAAATCCATCGCGCACAAAAACCGCATCGTCAAATCCTTCGTCTTTGGCTTTTTGATTAATCAAGGTCGAAGCCAACAATCCAACGCTTTTAATGTCGCAACGCTGCCAACGAATATCTTGATGCGTTGCAACCGAAATGCCTTTGTCAAATTCTTCTGCGTTTAATTTTTTACCAAGCGCAACCGTTGCAACAATTGTTGGGGTTAAATCTTTTGGACAATTTGGCACGCGATTAGTAGCACCGCGCGTGATTTGTAAATAGCAAATTCCTTCATTCATTTTGTTTAGTGCAAAAAGCTCGAGCTGCATTTTTTTTAAGTCGTCAATTGCAAAATTATGGCTAATTTTTATTTCAGCCAAACTGCGCCAAAGTCTTTGCAAATGAGCCTCGCCGTCAATTAATTTTCCATTTTTAAAAAGCGTTACTTCATAAACTCCGTCAGCAAATTGAAAACCGCGATCTTCAATATGAACAAAACACTTTTCGTGTGGCAAAAATTGCCCGTTTAAATAGCTAATTCGCAACATTTTAAGAGTTTTTTAAAATTGATTTACCCGCATATTTGGCTTTTGAACCCAAACTTTCTTCAATACGAATTAGCTCGTTATATTTAGCGGTTCTGTCTGAACGACAAAGCGAGCCAGTTTTGATTTGTCCAGCGTTGGTGGCAACTGCGATATGAGCAATTGTGGTGTCTTCGGTTTCGCCCGAGCGATGCGAAATTATGTTGTTGTAGCCAGCGTTTTTGGCAATTTCGATGGCTTTTAGCGTTTCGCTTAAAGTGCCAATTTGGTTGAATTTTACCAACATGGCGTTTGCCATTTTTTGCTCAATTCCTTTGGTTAAAATTTCGGGATTAGTCACAAATAAATCGTCTCCCACTAATTGAATTTTGTTTCCAAGCTTTGCGGTGATTGATTTCCAGCCAGTAAAATCATTTTCAGCGCAAGCATCTTCAATTGAAAAAATTGGATAATTTTTAAGCAATTCTTCGTAATAAAAAATTAATTCATCCGAAGTTAAAACACGGTTTTCGCCAGCTAAATTATATTCGCCATTTTGGTAAAATTCGCTGGCGGCGCAATCTAGCGCCAACAAAACCTCTTCGCCCAATTTGTAGCCAGCATTTTGAGTGGCGCGCGCAATGTAATCTAGGGCTTGAGCGGTTGAATTTAAGTTTGGCGCAAAACCGCCTTCATCTCCAACATTTGTATTATGTCCATCTTTTTTGAGCAGAATTTTTAAATGTTGAAAAATTTCTGCGCCAGCGCGAACGGCTTCTTTAATTGACGAAGCGCCAACTGGCGAAATCATAAATTCCTGAATATCAATTTTATTGTCTGCGTGCTTGCCGCCATTGATTATGTTCATCATTGGCGTTGGTAAAATATGTGCATTTTCACCGCCCAAATATTGAAAAAGCGGAATTTTTTTTGAAGCCGCCGCCGCTTTTGCCGCCGCCAAAGAAACTGCCAAAATTGCATTCGCGCCCAAATTTGATTTATTTTTTGTACTATCAAGTTCAATCAAAATTTGATCGAGTTCGCTTTGTTTGGTGGCGTCAAAACCAATTAATTTTGCCGCAATTTTTGTGTTAATATTTTCGACCGCTTTTAAAACGCCTTTGCCTAAAAATTTTGCCTTGTCGCCATCGCGAAGTTCGTGCGCTTCTAGGCTGCCAGTTGAAGCGCCAGAAGGAACCGCCGCAATTGCGCTAAAACCATCAGCCAATTTTATTTCAGCTTCTAGCGTTGGAAATCCGCGCGAATCAAGAATTTCGCGTGCTTTAATTTCAACTATTTTTGTCATGAAAATTTTTTTTAATTGATGTTTGATAATTCAGCGAAGATAAGTTTTTTTCTAGCAACAAAAAATGTCAATTTACAAATTTATCAAAAAACATGTTTCGCATCATTTTAGTTATTTCTCTAATTCTGTTAGCCATGCCTTTTTTGGGTAAAATTAAAGACTATGTCAGTGAAAAATCTCATAATCTTAAAACCGCACAAGAAGTTGCTAAAAAAATGATTAAATACAAATAAAACCTTTGCAAAACCCATTCTTTAGAAATTAAAAACCCGTCCCAACAAATAATTGGGAACGGGTTTTTTTTGAGAAAATCTCTTAACAAAATTTACTGTTGATTTTGTTTTTGCATTTGACTTGGTTGAGGCAGATCAACTCCGGTGATTCTTTTCATTTCGCCGCGATGACGCTCCATTTCTTTTTTTACTTCAGCTTTTTTTTCGCTAGGAAGATTTTGCATCATAGCGCGATGTTCATCCATTTTTGCCTTATTTTCTGGCGAAGCGTTGTTATATTTTTCTTTTCTTTCATCTTTTTTGTCCCTCATTTTTTCACGCTCTTCTTGGCTCGTATTGGCATATTTTTCGCGCTTTTCCATCATTTTTTGTTTTTCTTCGGCGGAAGAATTTTGCCATTTTGTGGATTTTTCGTCAATTTTTTTGATTTTTTGTTCAGAAGTTAAAGAAGTGTCTTGCGCGTTTGCTGACAAGGCGCAAATTGCCGCAGCAACAAATAAAGAAAAAAGTTTTTTCATATTTTTTTAAAAAAAATTATTGAAGGGAAAATAGCTGTTAAAAAATTAGCCAAAAAAAGGACTAAATATGGAATCGAATAAATTTAAAGACAGGCTCTAATTAGCGCCAGTTTCTTTTGATGCAACCGAAGAGTTGGCGCATTTTAAAAATAAAACAAAAAACTTTATGAACATCTTTGAAAAAACCTCGATTCTTGGTCTGAATTGGCAACAAAAAACTTTTGACGAACGCCACGCCAGCACTATTTATCAGCGTTTTGGCCTTTCTGAAGTTTTAAGCAATTTGCTTTCTAGTCGTGAAATTTCTTTAGATGAAATTGAAAATTTTTTAGAACCAAAAATAAAAACTGCGCTGCCCAATCCTTTTGAATTAGGCGATATGGAAAAAGCCGTCGCTCACGTGATTGAAGCGGTTAAAAAAAATAAAAAAATCACCATTTTTGCTGATTATGACGTTGACGGCGCAACTTCAGCCGCAACGCTCAAACGCTTTTTTCGTGAAGTTGGAATTGATGTTGGAATTTACATTCCTGACCGCGTTTTGGAAGGTTACGGCCCAAATTCGCAAGCGCTTTTAAACCTCAAAAAAAATGGTACCGACCTTGTAATTACAGTTGATTGCGGAACCGTTGCTTTCAAGCCTTTAGAAGATGCGGCGGCGGTTGGTTTAGAAATAATTGTAATTGATCATCATTTGGGAGTGCTTGAAAAACCTGATGCCATCGCGGTTATCAATCCCAATCTTTTAAACGAAATTTTTCCGCATAAAAATCTTTGCGCTGCTGGAGTTTCGTTTTTATTCGCGGTTGCGATTAATAAAAAACTGCGCGAAGAAAATTATTATTCTCAAAGAAAAGAGCCGAATTTATTAAATCTTTTAGACTTAGTCGCGCTTGGAACTGTGTGCGACGTAATGTCATTAACCGGCTTAAATCGCGCTTTCGTGAGCGCCGGTTTAAAAATTTTAAAGCAGCGCAAAAATTTAGGCTTGCGCGAAATTTTTGATTTGGCGGGACTCGATGAAGAACCAAGCGCTTATCATTTGGGATTTATAATTGGCCCTAGAATCAATGCTGGAGGTCGTGTAGGAAAATCAGATTTAGGAGCCAGAATTTTATCGAGTGAAAATGAAGGTGAAATAAAAGAAATTGCAACGCAGTTAGAAGTTTTAAATAAACAAAGAAAAGAAATTGAAGTGCAGGTTTTAGAAGAGGCTGTAAAAGCTTTAGAATCAGGTGCTGGCGGTTTTAAAACTACCGATCCAGTTATTTTTGCTGTTTCAAAATATTGGCATCAAGGAGTTATCGGAATTGTGGCATCGCGCTTAAAAGATTTATATAATAAGCCAGTCGCAGTAATTGCAATTGACGATGAAGGCAAGAAAGGTAAGGCTTCGTGCCGTTCAATTTCGGGAATTGATTTTGGCGGTGCAATTTTAAAAGCACGTTTGGAAGGCTTATTACTTGAAGGCGGCGGACATGCGATGGCGGGTGGATTTTCAGTTTTGCCAGAAAAAATTTCTGAGCTTCATAATTTTTTTAACCAAAATTTAGGTGAGAAAATTATGGAACTTTCAGCTCATAAAAAAATGGAATTTGATATTGCACTTGATTTGCCGCAGGTAAATATTGAATTATTGAAAGAACTCGCAAAGCTTGAGCCCTTTGGTGTGGGCAATGCGCGACCGAAATTCATTTTGCGCGATGTGCAAAAATTAAAGGCTAATATAATC
>CANEUK010000024.1 GCA_947441695.1 Rickettsiales bacterium | reverse complement strand
TGATAATAATCGGGAGAAGAAACGCTTAATTTACCAGCTTTTGAATTACTTGTTGTTTTGCTTGGTTGGATAAATTTATTAATACATGTTTCTAGGGCTTCTATGGTTTCTTCAAATTTATTAGCATTTTCCTGTGCATTCCAACCAGCTGTATTTCGATGATTTAAAAGCTCATTAACCAATCTAGTTTGTTGATCTTTTGGAATAAATTTATCAACCGCCTCAAAAATTGCATTAACTGACTCGGGAGAATTATTAGTACAAGCACTAATCAAAGGAGTGAATTTTTTATTATTTTTTTGCCTTAAAAGCTCTTGAATAAATTAAGATTTTTCTCCTTCTGAAACAAATTTATTAACCTCCTCAAAGATTAATTTAACTGATTCGGGAGAATTATTAGTACAAGCACTAATCAAAGGAGTGAATCCTTCTTTGTCTTTTTGCCTTAAAAGCTCTTTAATAAATTCAGATTTTTCTTCTTCTGAAACAAAATTATTAACTGCCGCAAAGATTAATTTAACTGACTTGGGAGAATTATTAGTACAAGCACTAATCAAAGGAGTGAATCCAAGGGCGTCTTGAGAAAGTAGGCAAGATTTTAAAAAATTACCCCGATATTCAACAAATTTTTCTTTTGAAAATTTTTGTTCAAAAAAATTAAAAAAAATATTGGCTACTTTTTCATTTCTAAAGATTGAAGAAAAAACATTCATTCCAGAATGTTCGTCGTAATGTATTCTATCTGTTAAAATTTCTGAAAAATTTTTGTTAAAAAAAACGTTTCCACGAAAAATTTTTTCCATTAATATGACGATAGTATTTAAATTACCTTCTCTTGTTTCGCCATTTTGGTCTGGATGACAAAATCTATAAAATAATTCTTGTAGGGCCAGTGAATATTCTTTGTTATCTAATATTTCTAATTCATTAACCAAGATTTGCTCTATCTCATTTGAATCATTATTTTTTAAGAGAATTTCGTGAAATATTTTTTCAACTAAAGGATTTTCAGCTCTTTCTAATTTTGGTTTTTTTGTATATTCTTCAATGTTCGTAGAAGATTCTCTTTTTTTAGAAGATAAAGATGAATTTTTTGTCATAAAATTTAGGTAAGTTTTGATTAGCTTGAAGAGAGTTTTTTTGAAGAACTTATCTTTTATCGCAAGTTTAAATTTTTAATCTCTTAAAGATGGTCTCGAGTTTTTTTATCTTTTATTTGATGCTGTTTTGAAAGCTTTAACTAAAAAATAGCTTTAACTAATAAACTTTTTCATTTTTTTGATAACTTTTGCCAAACCTTCAAAAACAGCTTCGCCAATTAAAAAATGACCAATATTTAATTCGGCAATTTGTGGAATTTTTGAAATTATTTTTGCAGTTTCGTAGTTAAGTCCGTGTCCAGCGTGGCATTCTAAGCCTAAATTTTCACAAAGTGCGGCGCAATTTTTTAGCTTCTCAAATTCGGTTTTGCGTTTTTTGCCAATCGTGTGGCAAAACTCGCCAGTATGTAATTCAACAATATCGGCACCAATTTTTTTGGACATGCGAATTTGCTCTTCGTTGGCATCGACAAAAAGCGAAACCCTAATTTTTTTGGCACGAATTTTTTTTATCATCGCGCTTAAAACTTTTTCATTTTTTATCACATCAAGCCCGCCTTCGGTGGTAATTTCTTGTCTTTTTTCTGGCACAATGCAAACCGCGTTGGGCTTGGTTTTAAGAGCAATTTTTAGCATTTCTTTTGTGGCAGCCATTTCTAAATTTATTGGCAAATTTATTTCTTTTTTTAGGCGTAGCAAATCTTCGTCGCAAATATGACGCCTGTCTTCGCGAAGGTGAATAGTAATTCCGTTGGCGCCGCTTTTTTGAGCCAAAATTGCCGCACTTACCGGATTTGGATGCGATCCGCCACGCGCATTGCGAATAGTTGCAACGTGATCAATATTTACGCCAAGTCTGATTAAATTTTTTTTCATAAATCACCAAAAAAGTTAGATAAAAAATGCAACTTAAAACCATGGTTATTGGAAAACCAATCGCACCAAAAATATCAAATAAAAGACCGCCCGCAAAGCTTCCGCAAATTGAACCAATTGAGCCAATTAGTTGAAAAGTTGAATTAGCGGCAACTATTTTTTTTGGCGCAAAACTTTCGTTGGCGGCCTTAAAAACCGACACGTAAATGCAGGCAATTGAAATTCCAAAAACAAAATAAGTAATAACTAAAAAAAGGTAGTTGTGAAAAAAAATGATTGCCAAAAAGCAAGATAAACAGCCCAAAAAACCAAAATTTATCATTTGATAAGGTGAAATTTTTTTTAATAAAAACCCCACAAGTAAATCAAAAAAGCCACTTGCCATATAAGCACTAATTAAAAGCCCCGCAGCCTCGTTGCTTAAACCAATTTTAACGCCAAAAATTACGCTAAAAGTTAGTAAAAGATAGCTTTGAAAATCGAGAAAAAAGCGCGCTAAAAAAGCGCGTGGATTGGTTTTAAAAAAA
Source organism: Rickettsiales bacterium (assembly GCA_947441695.1). GTDB lineage: Bacteria > Pseudomonadota > Alphaproteobacteria > Rickettsiales > UBA1997 > UBA2645. The sequence goes on along the minus strand of CANEUK010000024.1, from coordinate 8,564 downwards.
ACCAACAAACTAATTCTTTTTGATTCTATCTGAAACTGATTTTTATTTTTTAAAGCCAGCAAGCACAAAAAAGAGGCAATCACCATTGAGGCAGAAATTACAAAAGATAAATAATTTTCAGCGCCACTAAACTTTACAATTACTGGCCCAAAGGCAATTCCGGCTGAAATTGTCATACTAAAAACACCAAGAGCAACGCCCCTCTGATTATCTTTAACCAGCATATTAAGCCAAGATTGGCGTGTGATTACATAAATAAACCAAAAAGCTCCCATCAAAAAAGCAAGCAGGCTCCACAAATAAAAATTTTGATAAAAATAAATTAGCAGCACAATTGCGCCATAGCTAAAAGCAGAAAATTTTAGCGCGTTAAACATACCAAAACGCGCCACAATTTTACTTAAAAAAAATGAAATTAAGCACGCGCCCAAACTGTCAATGGTAAAAGCCAAGCCAATATGCGCGGCATCAACTTGATGTTGATTTAAAACTATTGGAAAGATTACAAAATTAATTCCAAGCGCGGTGGCAAAAAGAAAAATACTTAAGAACAAAAAATTTACTTCTCGCGAGAAATTCAGTTGTTTAAAGATGTTGTCGCAATTTTGCTTTTGCAAAAAATTTTTAGGCGGTTCATTTTTTGGCGATTCAGCAGATTTAAGTATCCGCAAGAAAATAAAAAATAATCTAACAACAAAATTTGAAGCGAAAATTAAGATTTGTGACAGATTCTTAAAAAAGTTTAACATTTTTTGATTGTTGGGTTGAAAGATGTGAGTTGGCGATTAGCTTTTTTTAAAATTTTTTTGCAATTCATTTAACAAAACTAATGTCCGAAGAAAAATCAAAAACTCCTTTGCTTGATAAAATAAAACTTCCTGCTGATTTAAAAAAATATTCACTTTTAGAAATCAAACAAATTTCTGACGAATTGCGAATTGCTACAATTTCGGCCGTTTCAAAAACTGGCGGACATTTGGGCGCGGGTCTTGGGGTTGTCGAAATCACCACGGCTTTGCATTATGTTTTTGATACTCCTGGCGACAAAATAATTTGGGATGTTGGACATCAAGCTTATCCGCATAAAATTTTAACTGGTCGGCGCGACCTTATGAAAACAATTCGTCAACCCGACGGAATTTCTGGATTTACCAAAAGAGCAGAAAGCGAGTTTGATGTTTTTGGAGCGGGACACAGTTCAACTTCTATCTCGGCGGCACTTGGAATTTCGGTTGCTAAAAAATTCAAAAAAGAAAAATCGCATGTAATTGCGGTAATAGGCGACGGCGCAATGTCCGCTGGAATGGCTTACGAAGCCATGAATAATGCGGGAGCTTTGGAAGATGAATTTTTTAGAGATAATCGCCTGATTGTAATTTTGAACGATAACGACATGTCAATTGCGCCGCCAACTGGCGCAATGTCGCGTTATTTTTCGCGTTTGGCGGCTTCGAAATCTTATTTAAAAATTCGCGATTTAAGCAAAAAAATTTCGCATAAATTGCCTAAATCAATTTCTCGTTTTCCACGCAAATTTGAAAAAGCCGCCAAAGAATGGTGGATGGGCGGCAATATTTTTGAAGAAATGGGGTTTTATTATATTGGCCCAATTGACGGACACGACTTAGACACATTGGTGCCAATTTTAAAAAATATTCAAGCCGATCATTCAACCGATCCAATTTTAATTCATTGTGTCACGCAAAAAGGGCGCGGCTACGTTGAAACCATGCAAAGTTCTGACAAATTACACGCGGTTGCCAAATTTAACTTAGAAACCGGCGAACAAGAAAAAACAGCTCCAAAATATCCAAGCTATTCAAAAATTTTTGGCAGCCGCCTTGTTGAAATAGCAAAAAAAGATGAAAAAATTCTAGCCATCACCGCCGCAATGCCTTCTGGAACTGGTTTGGATGTATTTGGCAAAATCCATCCCAAAAAAGTTTTTGACGTTGGAATTGCCGAACAACATGCCGTAACTTTTGCGGCTGGTCTTGCGTGCGAAGGCTTAAAGCCATTTGTGGCAATTTATTCAACTTTTTTACAACGCGCTTACGATCAAGTGGTTCATGATGTTGCGGTACAAAAATTGCCAGTTCGGTTTGCCATTGATCGCGCTGGATTTGTTGGCGCAGACGGCCCAACTCACGCTGGTTCGTTTGACATTTCTTATCTGATAAATTTGCCCGATTTTGTTTTGATGGCGGCCGCCGACGGACAAGAATTGGTAAAAATGGTTAATACCGCCGCTGTTATTAATCATTGTCCAAGCGCTTTTAGATTTCCTAGAGGAGATTCAACTTTTGAAATAAATTTTGCCGATGACGAAATTTTAGAAATTGGCAAAGCCCGAGTTTTGCAAGATGGCGCAAGGGTTGCGGTGATTTCTTATGGCGCAATTTTGGAAAATGCGATTAAAGCGGCTAAAATTTTGCAAAACGAAAATGACTTAAAAATTACCATAATCGACGCCCGTTTTGCCAAACCTTTTGATGAAGAATTATTTACCAAAATTGCTCAAACTCACGAATTAATAATCGCAATTGAAGAAGGCGCGATTGGCGGTTTTGGTTCAAGCGTGGCGCAGTTTTTGCTTGCAAAAGGTTTGCTTGATTCTGGCAAATGCAAATTTCGTTCGCTTGTTATGGCGGATAAATTTATTGAACAAAACAAGGTCGAAGCCATGCAAAACCAAGCTGGAATTGGCGTTTCTGATATTGTCAATATTGTAAATTTGGTTTTAAAAGCCTGATTTTTGGCTAAAAATCTAAGTCAATTTTTATGCTAAAAAATAATTCACGTCCGCTTGCCGATTTAATTAGACCCAAAATCTTGCAAGAAGTGATTGGACAAGATCATCTTTTTGGCGAAATGGGCGCGCTTAGTTCAATTGAAAAGTCAAAAATAGTTCCGTCTATAATTCTTTTTGGGCCAACCGGAGTTGGAAAAACCTCGATTGCCAAAGCTCTGGCAAAAATTTCCGACGCAAAATTTTTTGCGATGTCGGCAATAAATTCGGGCGCGGCAGATATTCGCAAAGCGATTGAAAGCTTTGAAAATAAAGGCTTTTTGGCGGCGCAAAAAACCATTTTAATGATTGACGAAATCCACCATTTTAACAAAACCCAGCAAGATTTGTTTTTGCCAGCAATTGAAAATGGCACCATAACATTAATTGGAACCACTACCGAAAACCCATCATTTCAGCTTAATTCGGCTTTGTTGTCGCGCTGCAAAATAATTACCTTAAAAACTTTAGACGAAATCGCGCTTGAAAAAATTTTGACGCGCGCAGAACAAAAAACCCAACGCCAATTGCCACTAACTTTTGAAGCCCGAAAAACCCTAATTGAGCTTGCTTGCGGCGATGCCAGATATTTGCTAAATGCGTGTGAAGAATTATTTGCGCTTGATGAAAAACAAGATATTTCACCAGAAAAATTGCAAAATTTAATTTCCAAACGCGCCGCCAATTTTGACAAAAAAGGCGATGTGCATTTTGGTTTAATTAGTGCTTTTCAAAAAAGTTTGCGCGGTTCTGACGTTGACGCCGCGCTTTATTATTTGGCGCGCATGCTCGAAGCAAAAGAAGATATTTATTACATTTTGCGCCGATTGGCTCGCATTGCGACCGAAGACATTGGTTTGGCCGATCCAAACGCTTTGTTGCAAGTTATGGCGGCGAAAGAAAATTATGATTTTTTGGGAAGTCCCGAAGGAGAATATGCCTTAAGCCACGCCACAATTTATTTAGCCACCGCGCCAAAATCGAACGCCAGTTATTTGGCGCATAAAAATGCAATTGAAATGGCTCGAGCCAGCACCAGATTAATGCCGCCAAAAAATATTTTAAACGCGCCAACCAAAACAATGAAAGAACAAGGTTTTGGGCAAGGCTACGTTTACGATCACGACTCGCCAAATTGCTTTTCTGGCCAAGAATTTTTTCCACCAGAATTGCTAAAAAAATCGCGACCAAAATTCTACAAACCAAATGAAAGAGGTTTTGAACGCGATTTAAAAAAGAGGTTGGAATATTGGGGCGAACTGAAGAAAAAACTGAAAAAAAACCAAGATCCTGCTTGAAAATTTCTATTTGCGATGCTCGCCAATCGCCATTTTCAAATCATCGCAGCAAAATTTTCAAAAAGACTCTTAAGAAAACCAAAGAAAATCTTGGTTTTTTTAAAGAATTTTTGTCTAAATATTTGCCAATTTTTTTTCACCTTTAAAACCAGCGGCAATTCCGGTTCTGGAAACTGAAGCCAATCCAAAATCTACTAATTTTCCAAGCAATTCATCAATATTTTCGCCATTGCCAATCACTTCAAAAACAATTGAGTCGCCAGCAATGTCAACAATGCTTGAGCGATATTTATCAACTATTTTCATAGCTTCTTCGCGCTTTTGCTCGTTGGCAATAATTTGCACCAAAGCCAATTCGCGCTCAATGTAGCCATGTTCGCGCGTAAGTTCGGCAGCGGTATGAACTGGCACAATTCGTTTGAGTAATTTGCAGATCAAATCAACGGTTTTTGAGGTGCCAAAAGTTGTGATTGTAACTCGCGACAGTTTTTTGTCTAAACTGGTTGGCGCAACATTTAGCGTTTCAATGTTGTAGCCCCGCGCCGAAAACAACTCAACAATGCGCGCCAAAGCACCAAATTCATTGTCGACTAAAATTGCAATTACGTGTTTTTTGATTTGCTGGGTCATTTTATTTTAAGATATTTTTGATTTGCGCTTTAAACCATTCGGTTTGAACAAGGTTTTCAGTTTTTAGGTTAAATTTTTGTAAGTAGGTTTTATTAAAATGCTTTTTCATGTTAAAAAATTGATAAAAATCTTCTAACTCATCGCTTTGTAGCTTCTGCGATATTAGGTCAATATTTCCGTAATTTTTGATGCAATCTTTGAACTCAATATAGCTTTGGCGAGAAATGGCAATTTCGCCAACAATTTCTAATAACTTTTCATTTTTTTGGCGAATTAATTCTGCCAAATAATCTTCTTTTGAAAAATCAACCAAGCCAATCTCTTCAAGGTTTTGCGGGTGATAAATGTAATTTTCAAAAGTGCTAAATTTAAGAATTTTTAAGTTGGGAATGTGTTTTTGAATCTGCTCAATTTCATCACCTCTTAAATAATCGCGGTCGCGCAAACCAAAATAAGATTTGTCTGATTTGGTGGTCAAAAAAACTTCGCGATTGTTATTGGCGGGCAAAAATAAAAATCCTTCTTCACCCAAAGAAATATTGAAATATTTGCTGTCTGAATTTTCGGCAATTACCAATTTGTGACCTTTGAGAATTTTGATAATTGTAGCCTTTGGTAAAGCTACTTCGTAGATATCAGAACGTTCTTTGTTTAATGGTTTTAATTCTTGAGCAAAATCAAAATTCAACAAACCAAAATCAATAATTGAAGAGTTTTGGCTGTCTTTAGCATAATCGATAAAACCTAAAGAATGCGACGCCGTCCAAAGCTGTGAATCGTCAGGAATCCAGCGCGAGACAATTTCTTCAAGCAGGCGATATTGAATTGCGGTGTTCAAATGACAGTCCATTTCGTCGATAAAGATGATAGAATTTTTGTAGTAATCTTGGCGAACAATAAAATTTATTAGCAAAATGACGATCTGCTTTTCACCATGGCTAAGTAGGTCGTAATTGATTTTGGAATCGCCTTTTTTGAAAATTAGTTTGGCTGGTTCATTTTGTTTGGCGCCATAATATTCAGCTATTTGAATTGTGGTTTTTTTATCCTCGCCAAAAATTTTAAGAAGTGAGTCGTTTAGAGGTTTGATATATTTTTGAAAAATTTGCAAAGCGTCGGCGCTTTCTCCTCTAAAAACTGGCTCCGTTAACTCTTGAATTATTTTTTCTATGTAAGCGGTGACGTCGTTGATAAATCTTGTGTCGTGATGGATGTAAGAAAGCGGGCCGTCGTAACCTCCGTTTATTTTAGATGACGATCCTATTTCTGTAATTTCTGGAACTATTCTAATCGAGCTACGCCCAAAAAAGTTGTTAGCAGCTATTGCGCCTCTTGAGTTATCGTTTTTAAATAAATAATCGCCTTCTTTTTTAATAATTGCACCATCGTGAAGCTCAATTTTAGCGCGTGGCTCGTTTTTATTTTTTTTGTAATAAGTTCCTCCTAGTGTTGTTTTTCGGCAACGTTCGATTCTTAACCAATTAAACGCATCAAACAAACTCGACTTTCCCGAGCCGTTCGAGCCAATCAACAAAACCAGTTTGGCGTTTTGAGGAATTTGCGAAATTGTTAAATCGCTAAATCTTTTAAAATTTTTTAGCTCAATTCTTTTGATTCTCACTTTGCTAATTTTTGTTTGAGTTCAAGTTTTTTCCCAAGAAAGACATTTTTTTTAAAGGTTTTTTTAAACCGCATTTAAGTCTTTTTGCACATATTGTTTGGCTTGGCTTCCAAGCAAAATTTCGTTATGCGCAGCACCCGCGGGAATCATTGGAAAAACATTTTCAGATTTTGCCACCAAACAATTAAACAAAACTGGACCTGGGTGATTGAGCATTTCTAAAATTTTTTCATCAAGCTTGTTTGGATTGTCGCATTCAATGCCTTTAATGCCAAAACTTTCTGCCAGTTTTAAAAAGTCGGGCAGCGATTCCATATAAGATTGGCTTTCGCGTTTTTCGTAAATTAGCTCTTGCCATTGGCGCACCATTCCCATGTAGCGGTTATTTAGGATAATAATTTTTACTGGCAGATTATATTGCTTCAAAGTTGCCAATTCTTGCATATTCATCATAAAACTGGCGTCGCCACTAACGCAAATTACCAAATCATTTGGATTGGCAATTTGCGCGCCCAAAGCTGCCGGAACTCCATATCCCATAGTTCCAAGCCCGCCCGAAGTAAGCCATTTTTTTGGTGCGTCAAATTGCAAATATTGCGCCGCCCACATTTGGTGTTGCCCAACATCGGTTGAAATAAAAGGCGAGCTGTTTTTAGTAAGCGCGTTTAGGCGTTGCATGGCGTATTCTGGCTTAATTTCTGTGGTGCTGTTTTCAAAAGAAAGCGAGTTAATTGATTGCCATTTTTTTATCTGATTCCACCACGCCAAAATTTCGTGGTGGCGATTGCCAATTTTGCGACGATTAATTTCTTCAAGCAAAGCCTCAAGTACGTCGGCGGCGTCGCCTACAATTCCAACGTCAACTTTAATTATTTTGTCAATTGAACAATCATCAACATCAGCGTGAATTTTTTTAGAATCGGGTGAAAAAGCCGCAACTCGTCCAGTAACTCGGTCGTCAAATCGCGCGCCAATGTTAATGAGCAAATCGCAATCATGCATCGCCAAATTTGCCTCGAAAGTTCCATGCATTCCAAGCATTCCAATAAAATGCGGATCGGTTGCTGGAAAAGCGCCAAGTCCCATTAAAGTGTTGGTAATTGGAAAGCCCAAATGATGAACAATTTTTTTGAGCAAATCGCTGGCTTTTTGACCAGAATTTACAACTCCGCCGCCCGTGTAAAATATTGGTTTTTGGCTTTTTTGAATCAAATCAACGGCGGCTAAAATTGAGTCGTGATTAATTTGGCTGCGGCGTTTTTTAACTTGAAACGAAGCGCGATTAATCTCCATTTTTCCTTCGTAAATTCCGTGATTATTTTGAACGTCCTTTGGCACATCAATTAAAACTGGTCCGGGGCGACCCGAAGCGGCAATATGAAAGGCTTCGTGAATTATATAGCCCAAATCATTAACATCTTTCACTAAATAATTATGTTTGGTGCAAGAGCGCGTAAGACCAGTAATGTCGGCTTCTTGAAAGCCATCGGTGCCAATTACCGAAGTTGCAACTTGACCAGAAATGCAAACTAACGGAATTGAATCTAAATAAGCGTCTGTAAGACCGGTGATGGTGTTGGTGGCGCCTGGCCCCGAAGTAACAGTGATAACGCCAACTTTTCCAGTTGAACGCGCATATCCTTCGGCGGCATGTGCGGCGGCTTGTTCGTGGCGGGTTAAAATGTGTCGAAGTTTATTTTGACGAAAAAGCGCGTCATAAAATGGCAGAATTGCTCCGCCGGGATAACCAAAAATTGTTTCGACATCTTCGTTAATCAAAGCTTTAACAATAATTTCGGCACCAGAAAACTTGTTTTTTTGTTCGCTCATTTTGTTTTTTTTGTAAGAATTTAAATCAGATTGTTAAGGCGCGCGATTTAAGGTGGCGCAGTGTTTTGAATCAAGCATAAAAACTAGGTTGATTTCTTTTATGCGCAAAAATAGTTTCTTTGGTTTTTTACAAAAAAAAGCCTTAATTAAATTCAAATTTTGCTTGAATTTGTAAAAAAGTTTCGTGAATTCAATTTTTTCTTAAAAAAAATGACATCAAATAAAACAATAATTGGTATTGAAAAAATTTTAAAATCTTTACCACACAGATATCCATTTTTGTTAGTTGATAAGGTTTCTTTTCTTGAAGTTGGCAAAAAAATTATCGCCATCAAAAATGTCACTTTTAACGAACCGCATTTTTTAGGACATTTTCCCGATCATCCAATTATGCCCG
>CANEUK010000023.1 GCA_947441695.1 Rickettsiales bacterium | reverse complement strand
TATGGCAATTGGCGCGTTGCTGATTGAAGCGATTAAATTTTGATGGCGCAATTTGGCAATTTCATGCATCATTTGGTTGTTGCCGATGGTAAAAATGCGGTCGATTTTTTGGGGATTTTTTTCAAAATAATTTTTTAGCGCATCAACCACCAAACCTTTAAATAGTTGGTCTTGCGAACGCTTCAATTTTGATTCAAAAATATTTTCTTCAGCTGCCAAAACCAAAACATCACAAGAATTTTCCATTTTTTTTTGATTCACAACCAAAGATAAATGGCGATAACCCGCAAAAAAAATCACTTTGCAACCATTGTCTTTGTAAATTTGGGCAATTGTTGTGAGTGGTTGATTGCCGCGACCGCCTCCAATTAAAACCACGGTTTCGTTTTTGGCAATTTCGGTTGGTTTGCCACTTGGACCCATAAAAACACAAGGTTCGCCGTTTTTAAAATTTTTAATCAAACTTGTTGATCCACCAGTTTCAACAGCAATACCGCTAATTATGCCGTTTTGCAGGTCAATTGAAAGTGCGGTTATTGGAATTCCTTCGATGGCTAAAATTTGCCCATCAATTTTTTGAGCCAAGGCGTGGTAATTTTGTAGACGAAAAATTTGTCCAACTTGAGTTTGTTTTGCAAGAAGCGGCGCATGAACAAAAACCTCAACCACGTGCTTTGAAAGCCGATTGATTTTTTGAATTTTAACTAAAAATTCTTGTGAGATTTTGGCAAAAAAATTGTTCGCTTCATTTGAATTTATTTGTTCAAACGAGCTTTTTTCATCAATTTGATTAAGTGAATTTGTAATTTCTAAATAGCCGCGTTTGGCACTTGCCATGGCTTTAACAACGCTGCCTTCAAATTTTGGATTTAAATCGCCAAAAAAACTAACCGCTTTTTTTGAAATCTTATCAATTTTTACAATCACGCTTTCTTGCGCAATTGGCTTAAAATATTTTGTGGTCAATTCAAATTCCAAACCATCTTCTAAAACCGGCGAAATGTTGGGCGACGTGCCAGCGGCAACAATTATTGATTTGCAAATAAATCGTTTTTCATCAGCGCATTTCAGGCTTTTAACCGCGCCAAAATTGTCAATTTCAATTTCAAGTGGCTCAATATTTTCAATAAATTCAACGCCTTCTTCAAAAGCCTTATTAAGCTCTTGGTGGTTTAGTTTGTAGGCGGGAGAATCTTGAATTTTTTTGCGATATAAAATTTTTACACCGCCCCATTTTTTTATTAATTCGTCAGAATTGTTTTCATCGAGCTGCGCGGCATGTTCTAAAAATTCTTCAGCAATAATTTTTTCTTCTTGGTTTAAAATTTTCCAAAATTTTTCTTTGCCAATTTCGCTAACTTTTTTGGCAAATTTTTTAATTTGAACCAAATAATAAACTCGCGCTTCGCAAGCCGAATCAACCGCCGTAAGTCCGCCGCCAATCACCACAATTGGCATTCTGATTTGCAAATTGCTAAAAAGTTCTTGTTTAAAACTCCCGGTTAATTGCAAAGACATCAAAAAATCTGACGCCAAACGCACGCCTTTGGCAAAGTTATTTTTTAAATCAATAATATTGGGTCGACCCGCACCAATACAAAGCGCAACATGGTCAAAACCATAAGTTTCAAAGGCAATTTTTTCGGTAATTGCCGATCCAAATCTAATTCCGCCAAACATTTTAAAATTGCTGCGACGTTGCAAAAGCAGACGAATAATTTTTAAAAAATTCTTATCAAAGCGCGCCGTAATTCCATATTCAGAAACGCCGCCAAAGCCTTGAATTAAACGACTTGAAAGCGGCTCATAAATTTCATCAAGAAATTTTATTGGCTTGAATTTTTGTGCCACGCCAAACTCGTCAATGCCCGAAATTTGGGCGTTTAGCGGCTCAATTTTTAAGCCGTCAATTGCCACAACTTCGTGACCGTCATTTAGTAAATAATGCGCCAAAGTATAACCAGCTGGCCCTAAACCAGCGATTAAAACTTTTTTGCCCGAGTTTTTTTGCGGCAATTCGCGTTGCAAATTTAGCGGATTCCAGCGCGTTAAAAGCGAATAAATTTCAAAGCCAAATGGCAACGCCAAAACATCTTTTAGGGTTCGCGTTTCAATTTGAGGAACATCAACCGCATCTTGTTTTTGATAAATGCACGATTTCATGCAATCATTGCAAATTCGGCTTCCGGTGCCTGCAATCATTGGATTGTCGACAACTGCAATTGCCAAAGCGGCAATCGAAAAACCTTCGGATTTTAACAAATTCATTTCCGAAATTTTTTGATCAAGCGGACAACCCGCAAGTTCAACTCCGAGCGAATCTTTTTTTAAGTTAGGCGAATCTTTTTGGTAAAAACCTTTGCGACACGAGTCTTTTTCTTGTTTGTGGCAAAAAATACAATAATGCGTTTCGCCCAAAGCTCGATTGAGTTCAAAGCCTTTATCGGTTAAATTAAAATCTTGGCGATTAGAATTTTGATGTTTTTCGTTAATCAAATTTTGCTGATCAACTTTTTTGGGCAAAATAAATAACGCGCCTTTTTTGTGAAGGCGACGACCCGCTTGCGAATATAACGCCCAAGCCGAATAAAGCGTTAATTCTTCTAAATTTTTTTCTTGAGAAATTTCTGTGGCAAGTTTTTTTTCCAAATCATCAATGTCTTGATAAGAAATTGACAAATCTTTGAGAATTTTGATTCCATCAATGTTTGCGGGCGTTTCGCTGAATTTTTTTGCCACTTCGCGCTGCACAAATTCACGACGAATTTGATAGATTTTTTTTAAATCTTCGTGACATTTTTTTAAGTCAGAATTTTCTTTTTCAATGTTAAAAAGCTCGACAATAAAATCTTCCAAAGCCCGCGCAACTTCAATAAGAATTTGCGATTTTTGAGTTGCGATTTTTTCATTTTTTAGAATGTAAAATTTTGCTGCAATTTCGGGATTTTTTTGCTGCAAATATTTAGCAAATTTTTCATTTAACTTCAACAAGCCTTGGCGTTGATAAAGGTCTTCAAAATCAAGCCCAAATTGGCTTTTAAGATGTTTTTGCAACGACATTTTTTACAATTTTTTCTTCGTCAAATTCAAACTTTTCTTCACCAATTATCTGATATTTTTCATGCCCTTTTCCAGCCAAAATACAAACATCTTGGCTTTCGAGCAATTCAATTGCCTTTTTAATTGCCAGTTCGCGACCAGCAATTTCAATGGTTTTAGACATATCGCAATTTTGTAAAATTTGCGCGCGAATTTCGGCAGCATTTTCTTGGCGCGGATTATCATCGCTTACAATTACCAAATCGGCTAATTCGCAAGCAATTTTGCCCATTAACGGTCTTTTTTTAACGTCGCGATTACCGCCGCAACCAAACAAAACCAATACTCGCGCTTTGGTAATTTTGCGCGCCAATACCAAAACATTTTTTAGCGCGTCAGAACTATGAGCAAAATCGATAAAAACTCGCGCTTGATTTTCTAAGCGCGCAACTAATTGCATTCGTCCTGGCGCTGATTGCAATTGGTGAAAATTTTTAAACAAATTTTGCATTTCGCTTGGCGATAAATTGTTTTTTGCCAAAACGCCGCCCAAAGCGCAAAGCGCGTTTAGGGCTTGAAATTCGCCATTTGAAGATAATTCAAAGCAATATTCTTTTTGACCAAATTCAAAGAAAACTTTTTGCCCCAAATCGCAAGGTTCAATTTTTTGTAAGCGTAAATCGCGGGCTTTATAGCCATATTCAACAATTCGATGTTTTTTTTCTTCGCAGATTTTTTTGATTTGAGCAAATTCTTCAATGTCGCTATTAAGAACGGCGCAAGAGCCGCTTGGCAAAACGCTTTCAAATAAAATCATTTTGCATTTAAAATATTCATCCATCGATTGGTGATAATCTAAATGATCTTGCGTAAAGTTGGTAAATGCGCCAACGCCAATTTTTAAACCAGCCACGCGGCTTTGGTGCAAGCCAATTGAACTTACTTCGATTGCTACATTTTCAACGCCGTTTTTTTGTAGAATTTGTAAATTTTTGTAAAGACTAACAATGTCGGGAGTTGTAAGAGAAAAATCTTGCAAGCCTTTAATTTTGTGGTTGCAAACCACTCCGATAGTTCCAATTGAAGCAGATTTTTTGCCAATTATTTCTAAAATTTGACGAGTAAATTCGGCGGTAGAAGTTTTTCCGTTGGTTCCGGTAATGGCGTAAATATTGGTTGGAAGTGGCGAATAAAAAAGTTTTAAGAAATCAATTAAAACTTGAAAAATATTCAAAACTCTAATTGTGCAAAATTTATCTGGCGAATTTTTTGACTCAAAAAAAGAGCTTTTATCGTCAATTATTACGCAAGCAGCTCCGTTTTTTAAGGCGTCGGCGATAAAATGTTCACCATTTTTTAGAGCAAAAAAAATCGAGTTTTTTTGGCATTTTCGCGAATCAGTTTCAATGCTTGAAACTTTGATTGATTCAATATTGGCAAGGGTTTGAAAGGTGGTTTTTATTTGAAGAAGAATTTGTGAAAGTTTCATGAAAATTTTTCAATCAATTGATTGAATTCAATTGCCGCCAATTTTGGAAATTCTGCGCGAGTTATCGGGCGACCAATCACCAAATGTGAACTGCCATTTTTTAGAGCGGTTTTTACATCAACAACGCGCTTTTGATCGTCGCCCACAATTTTTTTTAGCCTAATTCCCGGACTAACAATTAGAAAATTATTGCCCAAATTTTTTCGCAAAGTTTTTGCTTCTAATCCCGAAGCAACAACTCCGTCAAGCCCGCATTCTAAAGCCATTTTGGCTTTTTTTAATACTAGTTTTTGGAGTGAAATTTTTTTATCAAAACCCATTTCGTGTAAATCTTTTTCGTCAAGATTTGTGAGAACCGTAACACCAATAATTTGCATTTTGCCTTTATTTTGAGCCGCCGATTGCATTATTTCGCGGCTAGAAGTGTGAATTGTGAGCAAGTCAATTTCGTGTTGCGCAAGATTTGCAATTGATCGCGCGATTGTTGCTGAAATGTCGTAAAGTTTGAGATCGGCAAAAATTTTCTTGCCCCGCATTTTTAGCCATTTTATTAGCTCGAAATAGCCGCCGCTCATCATTAATTCTAAGCCAATTTTGTAAAAATTTACTTCATCGCCAATTTCTTCAACCAGCTTTTTTGCTTGAGAAATTTCAGCAAAATCTAGCGCAACAATTAACTGATTTTGGACGCTCATTTTTTATAATTTTTTTTTCGCTCAAGATTTAAGCGCGAGATGTTTTCTTTGTGTCTAAACAAAATTAAAACGAACAAAAAACAACAAAAAACAATTTGAGAAATTGGCGCGCCAAAAAAATAAGAAAGAATAATTGAGGATAAAATTGCTGTTAAAGACGCAATTGCAGAAACCCGAAATAAGCAAAAAGAAATTATCCAAAAACATGCCACAAAAAAACCAACCAGAGAATCAAGCGCAAGCAAAACCGCAATTGCCGTTGCCACGCCTTTTCCGCCTTTAAAGGCAAGATAAACAGGATAAATATGAGCAATAACCGCAACGCCGCTAACAAAAACCAAAAATAAATGCAGATTGCTTAAATCTTGAAAAAGAAATCTAGCAATAACAACCATCAAAGCTCCTTTTGCGCCATCAAGAACTAAGGTAAAAAACCCTAATTTTTTGCCTAAGATTCTGGTTACATTGGTGGCGCCAATATTTTTTGAACCCAATTGACGAATATCAGTTTTAGCGAATATTTTAGCCAAAACTAAGCCAAATGGAATTGCGGCAACCAAATAAGTTAAAAGCAAAAACAAAAGCTGATAAATGATGTTCATGATTTAATTAAAGATTTTCTTCGGGGTTTGTTTTTCGATTTTTACGAAAGGCATCAAGAGAAATTACTTTGGCTGATAAATCAACCGCTGCGCCACTTTTTTTGTTGGTTTGATTTAAGTCAGAATCAACATCAATTTCATCTTCTTTGGAATCAGCGTAAGAAACGCTAAATTTAAGGGCAAAATTCATTGAAGGGTCAGAAAAAGAAGTGATTGATTTATAGGGAATCACCATTTTTTCGTATTTGCCTTTAAAGCTTAGAGAAATTTTAAAGCATTCATTTTCAACAACCAAATTTTTATATTGGTATTGAAGGGCAATTGTCATCTCTTCTGGATATTTTTCTAATAGAAATTTTGGTAGCAAAACACCTAAAAAACGAGTTGAAAAAGTAATGACAAAATAATGCTTTCCAAGCAGGCCGTTTTTTTCAACTTTTTTTAACGCTTCAAAGATAACCAGCCGCATTGAGTTTTCGATAATTTCATCATATCCAATAAGGTCTTCCATGGTTTGATAATTTTAATTTGATGCAAAAAAAATGCTCGGTTTTTTCTGTTGAAAGGAAAAACCGAGCAAAAACCCCGACAAAATCACTTATGCTAAGCAGCTAAAGCCACTGGAGCAAATTCGAAGTTGTCATTAGCAAAGTTATCGTTTGCATTTACTTTTTTTGAACGGATATCACGTTGGTTTTATCCAACATAATCGGCAGTTTCTCAACCGAGCAAAGTCAATCTCTTTATCATGCATGTCGAAGCTGTTCACCCCCATAAAATAAGATGGTGGAGGTGTCGGGTACTGCCCCCGAGTCCATGTACATCTATTACAGATTAGGTTTATCGCCATAATTCACAAAACTTTCGAACCGTGAATATTTTGAAAGCTAATTTCTATAAAAAAAATAACAAGTTTTGTGAAAGGAAAAACTTGAGAAAATAAAAATTTATTACCTAAATTTTAAATCAAATTTAAACACAACTTCAATTCTATGCTCAAACTCAATTGAAGATAACAAACTAACCCAAATTCGAGTGATAAGTCGAATTTGATTAAGTATAAATCTCGTAAAAAATTTTAAAAATGCTGCAAGTCAACCTCTCATCTTGCGAGTCAAATCCGACTAGTCGCAAAAAAGCCATCATTCTTGGATCGGGCCCAAACCGCATTGGACAAGGCATCGAGTTTGATTATACCTGCGTTCACGCCGCTTTTGCTTTTAGAGAAGCCGGAATTGAAGCCATTATGGTCAATTGCAATCCAGAAACCGTTTCAACCGACTACGACATTTCTGATCGCCTTTATTTTGAACCTCTAACCTGCGAAGACACAATTGAGTTAATCAAAAAAGAAATGTCTAACGGCGAACTTCTTGGCGTCAACGTTCAATTTGGCGGTCAAACTCCGCTAAGTCTTGCCAAGTTTTTGCAAGACGAAAATGTTCCAATAATCGGCACTTCGCCAGATATGATTGATTTGGCAGAAGATCGCGATCGTTTCAAAAAACTTTTACAAAAACTCGAGCTAAATCAGC
Source organism: Rickettsiales bacterium (assembly GCA_947441695.1). Classification (GTDB taxonomy): domain Bacteria; phylum Pseudomonadota; class Alphaproteobacteria; order Rickettsiales; family UBA1997; genus UBA2645. The sequence continues at coordinate 3,842 of CANEUK010000023.1, read as the reverse complement.
CGCAAAATCACATCGCTTATTCGTCAACACAAGTAATTGAACAAGTTAATGAAATTGGCTTTCCGGTTGTGGTTCGCCCTTCTTACGTGCTTGGCGGGCGAGGAATGGCAATTATTTACGACGAAAGCTATTTGATAAAATATTTAAAAGAATATTCCGACGTTTTTGAAAGCGGGCCGCTTTTGCTTGATAAATTTTTGACTGACGCAGTTGAAGTTGATGTTGATGCTTTATGCGATGGCGATGAAGTTTTTGTTGCAGGAATTATGCAACATATCGAAGAAGCCGGAATTCATTCTGGCGATTCGGCTTGTTCAATTCCGCCTTATTCATTGTCGCAAAAAATTATTTCAGAAATTAAAGAAGCCACCAAAAAACTGGCTTTAGCACTTAATGTAAAAGGCTTGATGAATGTTCAATATGCCATTCAAGAAGAAAAACTTTTTGTATTAGAAGTTAATCCGCGCGCCTCACGCACCGTGCCTTTTGTGGCAAAAGCAACCGGAATTCCAATCGCTAAAATTGCCTCGCTTATCATGATTGGCAAAAAAATTTCTGACTTCAATTTAGTCGAAAAAAAACCTAATTATTTTGCGGTCAAAGAAGTAGTTTTTCCTTTTGCTCGATTTTCTGCCAGCGACACCATTCTGGGGCCCGAAATGAAATCAACTGGCGAAGTGATGGGAATTGATAAAAGTTTTGAATTAGCCTTTGCCAAAGCCCAAATGGCGGCTGGCGTAAAATTATTGACCGAAGGATTGGTTTTTGTTTCGGTTAAAGATTCTGATAAAAAATATCTACCTCAAATTACCCGAAAATTAATTGAAATTGGGTTTAAAATTGTTGCCACGCGCGGCACCGCCAAATTTTTAGCTGAAAACGATATTGCGGTGACAATTGTCAATAAAATTACCGAAGACAAACCGCACGTGGTTGATATGATTGATCGCAAAGAAATTGCTTTGGTTATCAACACCACCGAAGGCGCGCAAGCTACCAAAGACAGCTTTTCGATTCGCAGAACTTCGCTGATGCGCGGAGTTAATTATACCACCACAATTTCGGGCGCGCGGGCTTTGGTTGATGCTTTGGTTGCCTATAAAGCGCAGGGTTGCAAATTTGAAGTGCGCGCCTTGCAAGATTTAAACAATTAACTTGAACCAAAATTACCTTCAGCCGCAATAAAAAAATCAAATCACTTAAAAAATTAATGCAATTCGAAATTAAGAAAGACGCCGCTTTTAGCGAAATTAAAAAATTTGCGCCACTAACTAATTTTCAGATAAAAAGTCTTGAAGACTTTGTTTTGTTGCTTTTGCAAGAAAACGATAATTTTAATTTTATTGGCAATTCTACCATCGAAAATATTTGGCAACGCCACATTTTAGACAGCGCGCAACTTTGGCCATTAATTGAAAATAAAAATTCTAAAATTGCCGATTTTGGTTCGGGCGCAGGCTTTCCGGGCTTGGTTTTGTCAATTTTGGGTTTGCGCGAAATTCATTTGGTTGAAAAATCTTTTCGCAAAAGCGAGTTTTTGCGCCGCGCCAAATTGCTTTCGTCAAATCGAGTTTTTGTTCATCAGGTTAATTTGGAAGAACTGAACAATTTGCAATTTGATTGCATTGTTTCGCGAGCCTTGGCGCCACTTGACCAATTACTTGATTACTCACAAAAATTTTTAAAAAAAGACGGATATTGTTTGTTTTTAAAGGGCAAAAATCTGCCTCAAGAAATTGAACTTGCTAAACAAAAATTTGAATTTGAACATGAGCTACATCCAAGTCTGACATCCTCTGACAGCAACGTCATCAAAGTTTTTAAAATCACAAATCTTAATAATTAACAAACGGAGTAATTTATGCTTATTGGCATTCCAAAAGAAATTAAAGATCACGAATATCGCGTTGGCGCAACTCCGTCGGGAGTTCGCGAACTAATCAATGCTGGTCACCAAGTTTTGGTTCAAAATAATGCGGGTGCGGCAATCGATTTTTCTGACGAACAATATGTTGAAGCTGGCGCAAAAATTGCCGCTGACGCCGCCGAAGTTTATGCAAAATCTGAAATGATTTTGAAGGTGAAAGAGCCTCAAAAATCGGAATGCGAAATAATCAAAAAAGGGCAAATTATTTTTTCTTACCTGCATTTGGCGGCCGAACCACATTTGACCGAAATGTTGATTAAATCTGGTTGCGTGGCAATTGCCTTTGAAACCGTGAGTGCGGCTGATCGCTCGTTGCCACTTTTGGCGCCAATGTCCGAAGTTGCCGGAAAACTTTCAATTCAAGCAGGCGCGCGTGCTTTAGAAAAAGCCCAAGGCGGACGTGGCGTTTTGCTTGGAGGAGTTCCTGGTGTGGCGCGCGGAAAAGTTACAATTCTTGGCGGCGGCGTTTCGGGAACCAATGCGGCAAAAGTTGCAATCGGAATGGGCGCAGAAGTAGTAATTTTAGACAAATCTTTGCCACGCATTCGCTATTTATGCGATATTTTTGGCAATTCGGCCGAAGTTCTTTACGCCAGTTTAGAAAATATCGAAAAAAATGTTATAAATTCTGACGTGGTTGTAGGTGCGGTTTTAATTCCGGGTGCGGCGGCGCCAAAATTGGTTTCAGCGGCAACGGTTAAAAAAATGAAACATGGCGCGGTGATGGTTGATATTTCAATTGATCAAGGCGGATGTTTTGAAACCAGCAAACCAACTTCGCATTCTAATCCAACTTACGTGGTTGACGGCGTGGTTCATTATTGCGTGACCAATATGCCCGGCGCGGTGGCGCGAACTTCTACGCAAGCTTTAGAAAATTCGACCTTGCCATTTTCTTTAGCAATTGCTGGCAAAGGCTACAAAAAAGCTTTGCTTGAAGACGCTCATTTGTGCAACGGACTCAACGTAATTGACGGCAAAGTTACTTACAAAGCCGTTGCTGATGCTTTGGGAATTGATTTTGTTGAAGCCATAAAAGTTCTATAATTAGATCAAATTCGACTTTTGAGTTGAATTTGGGTTAATTTTTAATTGACGCTCGCCCAAGTTAATTAGCGAATTCGCAATAGATTTTTTGTTTTAAGAAAAATCAACTTTCACAGTTGGACGGAGTTTGCAGCTCCGTCCACATGTTCATATTTTTGAACTGAAATTTTGGATGTCATAATCCAAATCTAGCCACAATAGCGCAAATCCGATGACCCTTCTTTCCACTTCCGATCTCATAAAAAAATACGGTTTAGATGCCAAAAAATCTTTAGGTCAAAATTTTATTCTCGACAAAAATTTTACCGACAAAATTGCGCGCACCGCAGGCGATTTGTCTGACTTTGTGGTGCTTGAAATTGGCGCGGGGCCAGGAAGTTTAAGTCGCTCAATTTTAGATGCGGGCGCAAAAAAACTAATAGCAATTGAGAAAGATCGGCGTTGTTTGGAAGCCTTAAACGAACTAAAAAATTTTTACGGCGAGCGATTTGAAATTATCGAAGGCGACGCGCTCGAAATTGATGAAAGCCAAATTTTGAACCAAGATTTTTTAGATAAAAATTCGGGCAAAAACATATCCAAACCGATTGAAGAAACTGACTTTAATAAAAACCAAAAATCTATTGCGGATGCGCCGATTTACTCGGCGAGTAGCAATTCAAAGTTTGCCAAATTCGACGACGAGTCGAATTTGATTAAAACTAAATTCAAAATAATCGCCAACTTGCCCTATAATATTGGCGACGCGCTCGAAATTGATGAAAGCCAAATTTTGAACCAAGATTTTTTAGATAAAAATTCGGGCAAAAACATATCCAAACCGATTGAAGAAACTGACTTTAATAAAAACCAAAAATCTATTGCGGAT
>CANEUK010000022.1 GCA_947441695.1 Rickettsiales bacterium | reverse complement strand
TCAAAACCGCCGCCAGAGTTTTAAAATGCTGGCGCGCTGACAAAAACTTATCTGACGAAAATTTAATCTCGGTCGATATGGGAATTCCTAGTTTTGACTGGCAAAAAATTCCACTTCTACAACAAACCAACACGCAAAAAATCTCTCTTTTTAATTTTGATTTTGCTTGCGTAAATGTTGGAAATCCTCACGCCGTGGCTTTTGTTAGCGCGCCACTTTCTGACGAAAAATTTTTTGAAATTGGCTCAAAAGTCGAAACCAACCAAATTTTTCCGCAAAAAACCAATGTTGAATTTGCCCAAATTTTATCCCAAAACCTAATCGAAGTGCGCGTTTGGGAACGTGGCGCGGGCGAAACTTTGGCTTGCGGAAGTGGCGCTTGCGCCGTAGCAATTTTGGCAATTAAAAATGGCTTAGTTCCATTTTCGATAAAAAAAATTACCACTCGCTTTAAAGGCGGAAATTTAACAATTGAGTGGAATGGCGACAATAGCCCAGTAATTATGACCGGAGGCTATGAAAAAAATTTTGCAGGCGAACTTGATGAAAGCTTTTTTCAATAAAAAATCTCTTAAGGTGCTGTTGCAAAACCCAACTTTCACTTCAAAATTTTTAGGCAGTTTGTTTTTTTTAACTTCTCACAGATGTTTTTATTTACTGCGTCGTAAAAAGAACAAACTGCCTAAAAAATTTTTGCAAAAGCAGATTTGCAAAAATTCCCTTAAAACAATGTTGCAAAACCCAATTTTGTCTTTTTGCAAATTTAGGTTTTTTTTGCCAAAAAAATTTGGCTTTTTGTTGGCTATGTTTTTTTTATTAAGCTTTTCTTTTGATTCTGGCGCGCTTTCGCCCGAAATTCATCTTGAAAACGAAGTTGACGAACAGCGCGCTAACAAACTTTTTTTGCAAGTGCGCTGTTTGGTTTGTGGCGGACAAGTTATCGAAAATTCTGACAGCGAGTTTTCTTTTGAAATGCGAAAACTAATTCGGGCAAAAATTGCCGAAAAAAAAAGCGATGCCGAAATTAAAAATGAGTTAATCGCCAAATTTGGCAGCGACATTTTAACCGAGGTAAACGCAAAAAATAACGGGTTTTTATTGTGGATTTTGCCCGTTATTTTTGCGATTTTTCTTGGAGGATTTTTTGTTTTTAAACTTATTCAAAACTAGTAATTGAGAGCGATAGAAGTTTATGCACCCCTCTCACTGCCTTCTTTATCAGGCTTAGCAAACTTCATACCAAATGCTGTTGGTGGTTCTTTTTTTGGTGTTGGTGCTGGCGCTGCTGGTTTTTTACCAAGCTCTTTAGCTAACTTTTTGATGGCAGGTGCTGCTAAATCTTTCATCTTTTCTGTTTTTGCTTCTTCTGATTTTTCATTATTTGATTTTTCAGCAGCTTGATTAGCTGGTTCTACTAATTCTTTTATCTTTTCTTTGCCGCCATCTAATTCTGCTAGGTTTTTTAGTGCTTTTAGGGCTTTTGGGTTTAGCGAATTTATTGCGGCTTCTGCTATTTCTTTTTCTGCTACTGTTGCTGCTCCTGCTCCTGCTCCTGTTGCTGCTCCTGCTACTGTTGGATTTAGTGTTTCTATCAGCGCAGTTTTTATGCTTTCTTGTTCTAGTGTTGATGTTACTGTTAGTTTTTTTTCTATTTCACTTGTTAGTGCTTTTTGTAGCTCTTCTAACGCATTTGTTCTTTCTTTAGATAATTCTGATATTTTTTCTGCTTCTGAATTTATTGCTCTAAGTTGTTTTTTTTCTGACGATTCTAGATCTTCTTTTGTTATCGTATCGAATTTGTATCCATCTGGTAAGATGTTATTAGCAGCCCAAACTAATGGAGAAGAATACCATTTTCCATTAAAACGATGTGATTCATTTTTCAATTCTGACATTTCTGTTTTTCCTGCATCTATTTCATTTGAATAAAGAATATTTAGTCCTTCATCACTAATAACTTTACTATCATCTGATTTTTTAAAAGTTGCTTCTAAGCGATCTTTTGAATTGCTCCAAAAATCAAGAAAACTAGAATCCTTATAAATTTTCCATTTAATAAAAGGATTGTTCTGATCATTACCAAACTGTTTGGCTGGCGTTAGCAAAGCTTCGCCAACAGAATCGCAAACTTGCCCTGCGCCTGAAATTGGCGCTTGCCCAAATTTAAGTGCGATGCTAATTGCCGAAAGACCAAGTTTTGCAATTTTTCCTAACGTTTTATCAATGCCTTCTTCTAGATCGTCTAAGTTTTTGATAGCTACATTATCTATAAGATGGGTTGCTAAAGTAATGGTGTCACTCGTATAATTTAAAAGTCCGCCAGCAGCTTTAAATGGAGTTGCACCAACAGCAGAAGCAACTGCAATAGTTCCATCAAAAACATTGTTCAAACCCTTATTAAACTTACCAAATCCTTCTGTGAAACCCCCTTTACCAAACACTCTTTCCAAATAATTATATTCTTTATTTTGCCTAGATTCTTCAGCTTCTTTTGCCAATTTTTCGAGGTATTTTTTCCATTCTAATCCTTTGGAACCTTTTTTTGATTCTTTAGAATCTTTTTCTGATTCTTTAGAATCTTTTTCTGATTCAGCAAACAAATTAGCCCTGTTAATTCCGGCAGCCGCAGTTTCAAAGCAAACTTGCTCGGTTGTAGCTAAAAGCGACCCAACAACTGGAACATTGTCAACAAAAGGAAGAGATCTTAAGCCACGTGCAACAGCTCCAACACCAGCAATGGCGGCTGGAGCAAGTGGAAAAATCCAAAGGCCAGTAGAATTCACCGCAAACGCTACAAAAAATTTGCCTCTTTTTTCGGCTATTTCATGTTGTTCATATAGACTTATTGGCATATTTTTAATTGTAAAAATTAAATGATTAGATAGGTGAAAAAATAATTTTTTTATAAATTGTTTATTTGCAAGTGTTTTTAACGGTCTAATTCTTTGGACAAGATATTTAATAGCTGCATTGAAAAATTTTGGGCGCGCTCGCTAAATTGGTTAATTTTTCCGCTAAAAATATTATAGAAAAAAACCGCTGGAATTGCCGCAAACAAGCCAATTGCGGTTGCCAACAAAGCTTCGGCAATTCCGGGTGCCACAACCGCAAGGCTGGTGTTTTTTGAAACGGCAATTCCTTGAAAGCTGCTCATAATTCCCCAAACAGTTCCAAACAAACCAACAAATGGCGCAATTGAACCAACAATTGCCAAAAAACCAAAACCACTTTCTAATTTTTGCAATGAGCGATTGCTGGCAACTTGCATTGACGCGCTTAAACGCTCTTTTAGAGAATTTTTGTTTTGAGGTGCTTGGGAAATAATTTGTTTAATATTGTTTGATTTCCATTCTTTCATGCCGGCGATAAAAATTCGCGAAAGCGGATGATTGTCATTTTTTTTTGCCTCGGCATAGACATTTTCAAGCAAATCAGAATTTTCAAACGCATCTTCAAAAGCGTCGCTGCGTTTTTTAAGAATTCTGAATTTAAGAATTTTATCAAAAATAATCGCCCACGACCACATCGAAGCTAAAAGCAAAACCAACATAACCAATTGCACAACTATGTCGGCTTGTTGAATTAGGCTAATTAGCGAAACTGAAACTGCTTTTTCCATAAAATTTGTTTTTTAAAATTGTTCTTAAAGCTAATAAATCGGCGCATTGGCAACAGATTTTTGTTTTTGTTAAAAATCGAGATCTTGAATTAGTTTTGGTATTTTTATTCTTGTAGAAATTCAAAATTATCTAAATTCAAACGGGTTTAAATTTGGTTGAGTTTATTCTTCAATTACTTCGCGTTTTCCAGAAATGCTTGGCGGAGTTATAACGCCTTGTTCTTCCATTTTTTCAATCAAAGTTGCCGCGCGGTTATAGCCAATTCTTAGTTGGCGTTGCACGTAGCTAATTGATGGTTTTTTGTCGCGGCGCACAATCATCACGGCTTTGTTGTAAAGTTCGGCGTCGCTTCCTTTGCCACTTCCGCCTTCAAAATCAACACCGCTTTCTGAAATTTCGGCTTCTTTTTGAAACATGTTTTCGAATGAAATTTTTTCGCTTTCGCCAAATTCGCTCAAATCTTGGTCTTTGATAAAATTAACAATATTTTCAATTTCGGTGTCTGAACAAAAAGGCCCGTGAACGCGAGTCATTTTGCTGCCGCCCGACATATAAATCATGTCGCCTTGACCCAAAAGCTGTTCGGCGCCTTGCGCGCCAAGAATTGTTCGGCTGTCAATTCGCGAAGTTACTTGAAAAGAAATGCGTGTTGGAAAATTTGCCTTAATCACGCCCGTAATAACGTCGACCGATGGGCGTTGCGTTGCCATAATCAAGTGAATTCCTGCGGCGCGCGCCATTTGCGCCAAACGCTGAACCGAACTTTCAATTTCTTTGCCAGCCACCAACATTAAATCTGCCATTTCGTCAACAATCACAACAATTAAGGGCAGTTTTTTTGGCTCAAATTCAATTTCTTCAACAATTGGTTTGCCATTTGAAGGATCGTAGCCGGTTTGAACTTTGCGCGACAATTTTTCGTTTAGCAAAATTGCTTTCTCGGCTTTTTCGTTATAGCCAGCAATGTTTCGCACCGCAAAACTCGACATCAGGCGATAGCGTTCTTCCATTTCGGCAACCACCCATTTTAGCGAAATTATTGCTTTAGAGGGTTCAGTTACAACAGGCGCGAGTAAATGCGGAATTCCATCGTAAATCGAAAGCTCCAACATTTTTGGATCAATCATAATAAATTTGCATTCGTCGGGGCGCAGGCGAAAAAGCAGCGACAAAATCATCACGTTCAAACCAACCGATTTTCCCGAACCAGTGGTTCCGGCAATCAATAAATGCGGCATTTTAGCCAAATCGGCAATCATAGTTTCGCCGCCAATATCTTTGCCCAAAATTATTGGCAAAAAGTTTTGCGAAAATTTGTAATCTTTGCTTTCGATTAGTTCGCGCAAAAAAATCATTTCGCGTTTTGGATTTGGCAATTCAATTCCGATAGAAGTTTTGCCAACAACAACCGCAATACGCGCCGAAAGCGCGCTCATCGATCTGGCAATGTCGTCAGAAAGACCAATCACGCGCGAAGCTTTGGTTCCGGGTGCCGGCTCAAATTCGTGCAAAGTTACAACCGGGCCAACTTTGGCGCCAAGCGCGGTTCCATAAACGCCAAAATCTTCTAAAGTTTTGATAAGCATTTTTGCTTGCGCTTCAACCAAATCGCGGCTGATTTTTTTGTCTTTATTTTCGCTTGATCTATCGGTTAAAAGTTGCGCCGTTGGAAGTTGGTAGTTTGATTTTATTGACCTGATTGGCTTTTTAGTTTTGCTGCTATTTTTTAATTTTTCTTTTAAAAGTTCGCGACTTTCTGGCTCTTCAAATTCTTTGCTAATTGTTTTTTTAAGCATCTTTTCTGGGCGATCTTTATTTGGCGGGCTTTCATTTACAAAAAATTTTGCCATTTTTTCAAAAACAAAGCGCAAAGTTGCAAAAAAATATCTAAAAAAATAAATCCAATCAGACAAAGAAATTTCGATAATTATCGAAGTTAAAATAACAGCGAAAATAATTGATAATATTGCCGTTAAGGCGTGGGGCAAAAAAGTAATTTTAGCTAAAATAAACTGACCAACAACGCCGCCCAAACCATTAAATTCCCACCAATTTGGTTGTGGCAAAGCAGCAAAAAAAAGCGAGACAAACTCAATACAAAAAGGGGTTAAAATTAGTTTTGGTAATAAATTTTTTGCTCCGTTTTTGCTGCTGATTTTGTTGCCAATACTAAAAATTATCAGACAAAGAAACAGCGACGAAAGACCAATAAGCTGAAAAGACAAATCCGCAACATGAGAACCAAAAGAACCCATCCAATTTTGAATTTCTTGGTTAGTTGAAACGGTGTTAAACGACAAATCATCCGAATTAAAACTAAAAAGCGCCAACAACAAAACGAGAGAAAAAACCATTAAGCCCAAGCCAAAAAGCCTGATTAACAGAAGGATGATTGTTCGATAAAATTTTTCAGGCATTTTTCTTAGGCATTTTTCTTAGGCATTTTTCTTAGGCATTTTTCTTAGGCATTTTTCTTAGGCATTTTTCTTAAAGATCGCTTCAATCAGATTTGACCTATTTTTAAGGCAACGGAATTTCAGGCAATCCCGGAATTTCTAAAGATTTTGTCGATTTGGTTATTTCTTTAGCTGAATTAATTTCATTAGCCTGATTTTGCGCCGCTTTTTGCTGTTTCTTTTGAAAAAACGGCGGCAAATCTATTTCTTTTACTTTTTGATCTGGTTGAGAATTTAGCTCTTCGTTTGCAAGGTCTAAATCGTTTTTTCCTAAAGAATTTGGTTGAATAACCGTAATTGCATCTTGAATCATTTGAGCAGTTTTTGCTGCTTGATTTGATTGCGTTGTTTGAGGAGCTTTTGTTATTTGAAGAGCTTGTGGCGTTGATTCTATAGAATTTTGGTTATTGGGGTTTTGGTTGTTAGAATCTGGGTTATTGGGATCTTGAACTACAAATTTGCTGATAATTTTTTGTTCATTTTCTTTGGCGGCAATTTTTCGCTCTTCTTTTGCCTTATCTAAAGATTTTTTTTCGTCTGCCATTTCTAAATCGTATGTTTCTTTGTAAGTTTTTTGCGAAACACATTTTTCACCGTTCCAGCATCTGTTTTTGCCGCAATCGCAACCATAAATTAAAGCTTGGGTACAAATTGAGAATTGATCAAATTTGCTTCGACAATCATCGGCGCAACCATTGCCAAACTGACGCCAAACGCCTTTGGTTTCTTGACATATTGGGCGGTCGTCAAACGAGGTTGGGCGCGCAATTTGGGCAAAAATTTCTTGCCCAAAAAAAACACCAATTAAAAACAAAATTAAGAAAAATTTTTTCATCAAATTTTTAGAAGATTTTTTAACTCAACCAAAATTGCTTCACCCATTTGCGAGCAAGAAATTGGCTCTTCGCCAGATTTTGCAATATCGGCGGTTCGCTTTCCTTGGTTTAAAATATTTTCTATCGATTTTTCAATTAAATCAGCTTCAAGCGCGTAGCCAAAAGAATATTTAAACATCATTGCCAAACTCAAAATTGTGGCAATTGGATTGGCAATATTTTTGCCAGCAATATCGGGTGCGGAACCGTGAATTGGCTCGTAAAGAGCAAATTGTTTGCCATTTTCTTGTTTGGCACCAAGCGAAGCCGAAGGCAACATTCCCAAAGATCCAGTAAGCATTGACGCGGTGTCAGATAAAATATCGCCAAACATGTTGCCCGTAAGCATTACGTCGAATTGTTTTGGATTTCTCACCAATTGCATTGACGCGTTGTCAACGTACATGTGCGACAACGCAATTTCAGGATATTCGTTTTTACCAATTTCGCTAACTACTTCGCGCCACATTTCGGTGGTTTCAATTACGTTGGCTTTGTCAATTGAACAAAGTTTTTTGCCGCGAATTTTTGCCAATTCAAAAGACACGCGAGCAATTCTTTCCACCTCTTTTGAATTGTAAGTCATTGTATTAACGCCCTGACGCGAACCATCCGCCAAGGTTGTAACACCTCGCGGTTGCCCAAAATAAAGGTCGCCAGTTAGTTCGCGCACAATCATAATGTCTAAATTTTCAACTATTTCGCGCTTTAAAGTTGAACTATCCGCCAGCGCGCTAAAAACTTTAGCCGGACGCAAATTAGCAAAAAGCTCAAGCTCTTTTCTAATTCCAAGAAGCCCGCGTTCGGGACGATGTTTATATTCAAGACTTTCCCATTTTAAGCCGCCAACCGCACCAAGCAAAATGGCGTCAGATTGTTTGGCTAAATCCAAAGTTTCTTGTGGAAATGGCGTGCCGGTTTGGTCAAAAGCAATTCCGCCTAAAAGTGCATTTTCGGTTTCAAATTTTTTGTCGGTGTTTTGAGTAAAAAAATTGAGAATTTTTTGTGCTTGAGCCACAACTTCTGGGCCAATTCCATCGCCAGCAATTAAGAGAATTTTTTTCATGTTTTTTTAAAATTTGAGGATTGTTGAAAGTTCTAAAAATAATTTATGCCCAAGCTCGCTTAACTTAGAATCAAGCCATTTTTGCGACTTTTCATCAAAAGAAAAATAATCAGCTCCCGAAAACGGAGACGAATACCAAATTTTTTGCGAAGCGGCGTGTCGGTTGATTATATAGGTTTGATTGGTTGCTTCAATTACAACGCTCAAAATTCCGTCAGAATATTCGACATCGAGCTGCGAATTTTTATCAGCTTCTTCAATTTGTTTGCAAAGCTCAATTAAAGAGGCTTCGCAATGTTTTAGAAAGTCTTTTTCTAACATGGTTTTTAAATAGTTTTTAAGGGTAAATTTTTTTGACTTTCCAACCATCACCAGATTTTTCATAAACCTCGCGGCGATGAATTCTAAAATCGCCTTCTTGCCAAAATTCAATTAAATTTGGCACCACGCGAAACCCGCTCCAAAACTCGGGGCGCGGCACTTTTTGGCTATTAAATTTTTTTTCAATCTCGGTAATTCTATCTTCAAATTCTTGCCAATTTTCCATTTCTTGCGATTGCTTTGAAGCCCAAGCACCAATTTGGCTTTCACGCCTGCGTGAAGAAAAATAGTCATCAGCTTCTTGACTTGAAACTTTTTCAACCGCACCTTCAATACGAATTTGCAAACCCAAAGCTGCCCAATAAAAACACAAAGCAACATTTTGATTTTGCTGCAATTGTTGGCTTTTTCGACTGGTTAAATTGGTAAAAAAACAAAAACCGCGCTCATCAAATTTTTTTAACAAAACCATGCGCGCCGACAAACATTTTTTTTGATCTGACGTTGCTAAACACATGGCGGTTGGCTCAATAATCTGTTGATTTTCGCAAGCTTTTTTAAACCATTCTTCAAATTTTTGAAACGGTTCTAAAAAATTAGATTTGGTCATTTTTTTAATTTTTTTTTAAAGAAAATAATACAAAATTAATTAATTATATTCTCAATTAGGTAGTTAATTTGGTATTACCCAAACTCAATTGAAGATCTCGATTTAAATAAAAACCAAAAATCTGTCGCGGATGCGACGATTTATTCGTCGCGTAAGCAATTTAAAATCAATCCAAATTCAACGCGAGTCGAATTTGATTAAGCATAATATGAATCCAGCAATTAAAATATCGCTTCGAATTGTAATAATTTTTGCACTGCTTTTTTTTGCCAGCAAGCCTTACAATTTTTTTTGTAATTTAACCAATAAATGCCAGCCATTTTACTTTTCTTATCTAATTCCAAAAAAAGAAGGAAAAACGCCAATTATTTTAAATTTTGAAGTTACGAATTATCGCGAAGGTCTTGATTTTAGGGTTTTAAGCGATGGTTTTAAAACCGTCACCAACAGAAAAAACATCGTAAATTATACCGCCAAAAACACTTCAAATCGCACTATAAAATTTCATCCAAAATTTGTGTTAGAACCCAGATATTTAGAAGAATATATCACTCGCTATCAATGCCCTTGCTCGTCGCAATATACTTTAAAACCAAACGAAGAAATCAAACTGCAAATGATTTTTTTAATCGAAGAAAAGATTTTTGAAGATTATCATAGATCAAAAGATTTAGAAAACGGATTAAAAATTAGATATGTGCTTTGATTTTTTGCCCGCCAAAAAACTTTCTTAAAATCTTTTTTGAAACAGATTCTAAAATCTTTTCCACAGAGTTTTGTTTGAATCTACATCTTCAAGCGCAATTTTTTTATCGAGAAGATTTTTTCTAATTTCGTCTGCTTTAGCAAAGTTTTTTTGTTTTTTAGCCTCAAGGCGAAAAGCAATTTGCTCTTTAACATAAACTTCATCAATTTGATTTTGAAATTGTTTAGATTCTGCTGATTTATCTTTTTGGTCGCAATTGATTAAGCCCAAAAAATCAAGGGTTTGGGCAAATTCATTTTTTAAATTTCGTGAGTTTGAGTTTTTTATTTCTTTGGCTGTTTCGTGCAAAGTGGCAATAACTTTTGAAATATTTAAATCGCCAGCCAAATGCTGCAAAACCTGATTTAGCAAAGGAGAATTGCCTATTTTTGCTTTTTCAAAAGGCTTTTCGATTAAATCGTTGAATTTTTCGATTGATTTTTGCGCATCAATCAAAGCTTTTTGATTGAAGTCGAAAGGTTTTCGATAATGAGTTGAAAGCAATAAATAACGAATCACAACCCCAGAAATTCCTTTATCTAAAAGGTCGCGCACGGTGATAAAATTTTTTAGCGACTTGCTCATTTTTTCGCCATTCACGGTTAAAAATCCGTTATGAATCCACATTTTAGCGTAACTAGAACCGCGATTAGCGCAGCAACTTTGAGCAATTTCATTTTCGTGATGCGGAAATTGCAAATCGGCGCCGCCGCCATGAATATCAAAGTTTTCACCCAAATATTTTGAACTCATTGCCGAACATTCAATATGCCAACCCGGGCGACCTTTTTTCCATGGGCTTTCAAAAATACTAGAAATGTCGTCTTGTTCGTCGGCTGGTTTCCAAAGCACAAAATCGAGTGGATTTTTTTTATAAAGACCAATTTCAACTCGCGCCCCAGTAATCATTTCGTTAGTGTTTCGGTTAGAAAGTTGTCCATATTTTTGGTAAGAATTAACGTCAAATAAAACGTGACCAGAATTTTCGTAGGCATTTCCGCTGGCAATTAGTTTTTCAATCATCTCAATCATTTCAGCAATATTTTCAGTAGCGCGTGGCTCAAATGTTGGGCGCAAAACGTTTAGCGCGTCGGTGTCGGCATGAAAAAACTCAATAATTTTTTGAGTAAGATTTTGAATTGAAACACCTTGTTCTTTTGCGGCTGCGTTAATTTTGTCGTCAACATCGGTGATGTTGCGCACGTAGGTGACTTGGGGAAAAACTTGAAGAAAAAACCGAAAAAGTAGGTCGTAAATAACAACCGAACGCGCGTTGCCCAAATGCGGACGATCATAAACCGTTGGCCCACAAACATACATTTTTAAGTGATTGGGGTTAATTGGCGTTAAAGCCTCTTCTTTGTTGGTTAAACTATTGAAAAAAGTGATGGGAAGATTCATGAATTTTATGTTCAAACAAATTCGATTTACCAAAGAATTTGGGTTGTTTTGAATTGCTGCGCGCCAAGCGAATCAGAGCATCTGCAATAGATTTTGTTTTAAGAAAAATCGACTTATATAGTTCGCGGTCTTTTCGGGTTCAATGTTTCAACACTCGTAACTTGAATACCGCCAGATTCTTCAGAATTTGTATTTTCAGATTTATTGGTTTGGGTAGTAAGGGATTTTTTTATGGCTTCATTAAT
>CANEUK010000021.1 GCA_947441695.1 Rickettsiales bacterium | reverse complement strand
TTTTGCTAAACCAATTTTATGTAAGTGATCAATTTCGTGCTTAAAACCAAAGGTTCGAGCCCGACAAATATCATTTTTAAACGATGTAAAAGTTGAGTGATAATCAAACTTTTGTTCTTGAATTTGCTTATTATCAAAATCTATATGCAAATCTATTGAAAATTCTCGAGAAGGTTCAACTTCAACAAACTTATCTTTATCTTCAACACGCACTTTTTTTATGATTTCAAGAATACGTCGCGGCTCTTCTTGCAGGTTAATTCCGGCGCATTCAATTAGAAAAACAAAAGGTTCAGAACTTCCATCCATAATAGGAACTTCTGGAGAATTGATATCGATAAAAAGATTGTCAATTCCACAACCCCAAATTGCCGCCATTAAATGCTCAATAGTTGAAACTTTAACCCCAAACTGATTAGTGAGAGTTGTGCCAAGATTTGTTCCGATTACATTTTTGTAATTGGCTTTAATAACGCCATTTTCGCCGCCAACGTCGGTTCTGCGAAAAACAATTCCAGTGTTACAAGGAGCTGGAAAAAGTGTGATTGAAGATTTTACGCCATTATGCAAACCAACGCCGCTACAGCTAATTTTACTATTAATGGTTTTTTGAAAAATTGGGATCATTTTTTATAAGGAATTAGTTTGAATTGGTTTGTTCCAAGGAAGTTTTGATTCGGTTTTACCATTTATCAAGATGGTTTCGCAAATCATGTCGTAAGCGGTGCTTTTCTTTTTGGTAAAAAGGTGAATTTGCGTCCAAAAGACAAAAATTATTCCCAAAAAAACATTCACTTCAGAAGTGGTGATTGTTTGGTAAAAAGTAAGATGATTTTTAGTTTGATAAATCACCAAATAAATTATGAAAGCAAACGGCAAAATTGATAAAAAATAATGCAACAATCCGCGTAAAAAACTGATTTTCAATTCGTCATATTCTTTGACAATCATAATTTTCATTAAACGTTTTCCAACAGTTCCGTTCCAATTTGAAGAGTTGAGCAAGGAGTGATAAAGCGCGCCTATTAAAATTATGACTAAACAAAAAATTATAAAATAAAAAAAGACGCGGCTATGAACTATAAAATCGATATGTTCTGGAGTATTTTTTGGAGTTTCGGTTCCAAATCGATCATAAAACTCTTTTACAAAATTAACGATCGCGACTTTTAACCAAATTCTTCCCAGAATTTCCATAGTTAAAATGCGCAAAAATAAAACTATCCACAAATCTATCATCGAAGCCGTCGCTCTTTTGAAAGAAGATGCGTATCTATTTTCTTTGTAAGGATTTTCTAAAAATTCTTTAATGCTCATAACCAAATTTTTTGATTGTTATTTTTTGATTTGTTTCGCTAAACAAATCTATTTTCGGGCTTTTTTTACAAGAATTTACAAAGCTTCCAACGCAAGAGATTCTAAGTTTAAGGTCTTTAGAAAGTGTTAAAATTTTTTTTAAATTTTTTGGATTAGAACTAAAAATTAATTCGTAATCGTCGCCACCAGAAAATAAATCAAAATTTTCTATTTGAGAATTTTTTTTCAAAGCTTTTTTAGCAAAATCAGAAATTGGAATTTTGTTAAGATAAACTTTTGCATCAAGTTTTGAGGCTTGGCAAATGTGTCGTAAGTCTGAAAAAAACCCATCGGATATGTCAATTGCTGCATTGGCTAATTTTTTTTTAAGTAAATTTTTTCCTAGTTCGATTCGCGGCGTTGGGTAAAAATGGCGATCTAAAAAATAATTTTTTTCAGATTTAGTTAATTTTTTTAAGTTATTTTGTTTGCAAAGTAAGCCCAAAAAGGCATCTCCGATATTTCCTGAAACAAATATTAAATCGCCTTCGCAAGCCTTAAAACGAGCTAAACTGCTATTTTTTTTAACAATGCCAAAAATTGTTGCCGAAAAAACAAGTTTTTGCGAAAAAACCGTGTCGCCACCTATCAAGCAAAGATCGAACTTGCTTTGAACAAAGTTTAGTCCACGGCAGAATTCGGTATAAAATTTTTTGTCCAAATCTTTGTTTTTAGAAAATCCCAGCATGTAATAAAGTGGATTTGCACCAGCAGCCGCAATATCAGAAAGATTTGTTAATAATAGTTTTGATGCAATTTTAAAAGCACCGTCGCTGCGCAAAAAATGTAAGTCTTCAACAAACATATCTTTGCTTACAACCAGCTCTTCATTTTTTTTTAAAGAAATTTTGGCTACATCATCATTTAAATTTTGTGCCGCTTCATTAGATTTAGTAAGCTTGCAAAAAAGATTTTTGATAATTTTAAATTCATCCATTTATTTAAAAAATTATGATTTTTTAACAAATTCTTGTTGTTTCATTTTGAAAAAAATACTCAAAAAGATTTTTTAAATCTTGTTAATAATTTTTAAAAAAAACTAAAAACCATTTTGTTTTTCAAACATTTTCTTACGATTTCCTTACGATCAAAAATTAATTTAAGAATTAAAATGATCAAAAATAGCCAAAAAACTCTCCTCATTTTTTCTGCCATTTTTCTAATTTCCAGCTCAAATTCTGTTGCCGCAGGCTACTCAACCGAACTTTATTCAACTTCTGGACTTGGAAATTCTTATGCTGGATCAGCCGCTGGATCTCACGACGCAAGCGATATGTTTTTTAACCCAGCAATACTTTCCGACATTAAGAAAAAAGAATTAATTGCCTCGGTAAATTACTTAGATTTAAGAATCGATCCAGACAACGGAAGTGGTAAATTTTTAAACGGATATCAAGCTTCGGGTAAAGAAACCAAAAATGCTGGTAGCAAATCTTTTGTGCCAGCTTTTTATTTTGCCACTCCAATCAACAATAAAGTTTCTTTCGGGCTTGCTATAACTTCGCCTTTTGGCTTAAGCACTAAATACAATAAAGATTGGATTGGTCGTTATCGAGCCGTTGAAAGCTCTGTTAGCACTGTAAATTTTAACCCGTCTTTATCATATAAAATCGATGAAAAGCTTTCTTTTGGCTTTGGTTTTCAAGCACAATATTATCAAGCAACTTTGACTAAATCTGTAGTTAATTCAAAGAATCCTTATGATTCGTCTTACGATTTGAATGGAAAAGCCAAAGGAAACGACTGGGGCTATGGTTACAATCTTGGAGCCACTTACAAGATGAATGATAAATTAAAATTTGGCTTAGGATATCGTTCAAAAATTGATCACAAACTAACTGGCACCACGCAAGTTCCAACTTATGCCTATTCTGATTTTGATGCTAAAACCACCACTCCAGAATCTTTAACCGCAGGAATTGCTTTTAAACTTAATCAAAAAGTTGAATTGCTCTACGACACAACTTGGACTCGTTGGTCTCGCTTAAAAAGCCTAACCATCAATGCCAAGAACAACGCGCTAAACATTGAAAATACGACTAACTTTAACTATCACGATTCTTTTCTTAATTCGGCTGGTGCTAATTTTAGCCTTAATGAAAAATGGTTAGTTAGAACTGGATTAGCCTACGAAAAAGAAGCAATAACCAATGCTAATCGAGAACCAAGAATTCCAAGCGGTGATAAAATTTGGACTAGTATTGGGTTTAGCTATAAAATCAAAAATGACTTAGCTTTTGATGCGGCTTACTTACATCATTTTTATAGATCTGCTAGGTCAAATTTAACTAATTCTTCCGATGGAAATAACAGCCTTAGTATAAAATATAAAACCAAAGTTGATGTTCTTTCGGTTGCTATAAAAAAAGAGTTTTAAATCTGCTTAAAATTTATCTTAAAAAACTTCCGTTATTGATTAATTTAACTATTTACAAATGCCTCTTCTAGCCATAACTGGAGTAACCGGTCTCTTAGGAAGAAACCTTCTTTTAGAAACCATCAAACAAAACAGAAAAAAACTTTCTGAATTAAAATTTGTTTTTTTTGGTCGAGACTCAAAAAAAGACAATCTCAAGGATAGAATCATAAAGATTTTGGAAGAAGAGCTAAAAGATTATACTGATGATGAATCTTTTGATTTTGAACAAATTTATGGTTGGTTTGAACAAAATGTTAAGCTAATTAACTACAAGTTAGACGTTCCGCAGCTTGGTATTTCTATTAAAGATCTAGAATTTCTTAAAAAATCTAAAATCGATTTTTTCTTTCATATTGCAGCTTTAACCAATCTTTGGCACGACGAAGAATCAAAAAATCAACTAGAAAAAGCTAATTATTTTGGCACAAAATACTTGGTTGAACTTGTAAAAGAATTAAAAAACGTTGGTGAGTTTGTTTATGTTGGAACTGCTTATTCTTGTGGAAAAACTTATGGCGAAATAATGCCAGACTATGTCAATAAAGGCGGGCATTTTCGCAATAATTACGAAAGGGTGAAGTTAGAAGCTGAACTTTTAGTAAGAGATTTGGAAAAAGAGACTGGTCAAAAATGTCGTTATTTTAGACCTTCGGTTGTTTGTGGAAGAATGATTGAAAAACCTTTTGGAGCCGTGAGTAAGTTTGATGTTTTTTATGGTTGGGGAGTTTTTTTTGCCCAGCTAAAGAAAAAATATGTTAAAAATATTGAGAATTTCATTGAAGAAGAATGCCGCATCAATCTAAGATACCAAATTTCTTTTGATAGTGGCTTGAACATTGTGCCAGTTGATTACTGCGCTAAAATAATTTATCACTGCTGTTTTGATAATAGCCCTGCAAAACATGTTCACTTAACCTATAAACAAGAAATTCCTCATACTTTTTACTTTCCGTTAATTCTAAAATCTCTCAACATCGAAGGAGTTGTTGCAGTAGATGAATTGCCAGCGAATCAAAACTTTGATGAAAAACTTTACTACAAATCTTTGGGAAAGGTTTTTAATCCATACATGACATCCCAATCGATGCTATTTAATATCGATAACATCAAAGATATTGTTGAAAAAAATAACATTGAAGTGCCAGATTTTTTAGATTCTGCAAATTTTAATATTTTATTAAATTATGCCAAAAAAGAAAAATACGGCCTCAATTAACAGCTTACAAGATGATCGATTTTTTAAAAAAACACTTCAAGCAAGGCACCGAAATAGACGGTAGCAACATATTTGCTGCGGTTTTTATCGGCTCTTCGGCTCACATATTTTTATATTTTATTCATAAATATTTTTTTAACTTAAACGAGTCGTTATACCTAAGAGCATTTGCCACATTTTTATGTCTAACGGTTGGTTTTTATCACAAAATTCCAAGAAAAATTAAAGAAACTTACTTTCCTATTTACTGGCATTTGATGCTAATTGTAGCACTACCTTTAAGTATTTCTTACGGAACTTTAACGAATAATTTTCATGAAATGTGGCTTCTTTGGATGGTCTTTATGCCAATTGCCTTGTCAATTTTCGTTCCAAGTTGGTTTGTCTTTACTGCTGATCTTTTAATTGGAATTTGTGGAGCTTTTTCATTATATTTGTTAACCCACAAAGCTGAAAGTCTAGAAATTAGAGAGGGCTGTGATTTCTATTCTTTTGCCTTGGTTTTTATTTTTAGCGCAGTTGCTGGAATAATATTTGTTTTTGGAAATAGAAGAGCGTGGCTTGCCAAACAAAATGTTCAGCACAAAAAACTAACTGCTATTGCAGCTTCAATCGCTCATGAATTGCGCAACCCAATCAATGCCATCAAGCTTTCTTCGGATAGTTTAAATGAAAAAAACGAAATTTCGCCTTACAAAGATCAGATCTCAAAAATATTGTCTCTTGCCAATCAAATAATTGACATGACGCTTCACCAGCTTAGCGGCAAAGATTTGGACCCAACCGATTTTTCCATTTTATCTGCTAAATCTTCAATATTAGAAGCAGTCTCAATTTACGGATACAAATCAAATTCAGAAAAAGAGAAGCTAAAAATAGATTTTGGCAATAATAATGTTTTTAGTGCCGCTCAAATTAGCAAAATTAACCCAGAATCTGAATCTAAGGACTATTTAGATTTTAAATTTAAAGGAATCGAAACTGCTTTTAAATATCTGATATTTAACTTGGTAAAAAATTCACTTTTTTATCTTGGAGAATACAAAAATTCGGTTGTTACAATTGGAATTGAAAAAGATAAAGAACTTGTTTTTGAAGATCTAAATTTGGGCAATCCTCAAACTTACAACATCATTTACATTCACGATACTGGTCCAGGAATTTCAAAAGAAAATTTAGCAACTATTTTCGGCGATTTTGTAACCTCTGGAAAAAAAGGCGGAACTGGTCTTGGATTGTCATTTTGCAAAAGAGTAATGCATGGTTTTGGCGGAGACATAATTTGCGAATCAGAGTTTGGTAAATGGACTAAATTTAGCTTGCTCTTTCCAAAGTTAAGCGACGAAGATTTGATTAATTTTCAATCTCAAAACAACAAGAAAAAAATTCTCATTGTAGACGACGAAAAAACCAACTTACTTATCACAAAATCTAAAATAGAAAAAAATTTGAACTTTATTTGCGACTTTGCCAATAACGGTGAAGAAGCAATTAAAATGGTAAGAAAAAATAGCGATTATCAGCTAATTTTGATGGACATTCAAATGCCCGAAATGAACGGGATAGAATCAGCTAAAATAATAAAATCTTTCAATTCTAGGATTCCAATTGTTGCACTTACTTCTTTGGAACATGAATTAATTTTTGAAAATTCTCACGGATATTTTGACTATTATTTAAACAAGCCGGTTGCCGGACATATTTTGCATCGCACCATCGCCAAACTTACAATGTGCGAAGATAATTTGGATTATTTAGGAAGCGAAGATCAATATTTGCCGACCCTAAAAGGTAAAAATATTATTCTTGCTGACGACCAAGAGTTAAATCGCGTAATCACAGTAAAAAAATTGTCGTCTTTGGGCTTAAAAATCATTCAAGCTAAAGATGGAAAAGAGCTTGTAGAAATTTACAAAAAAAGCTTTGTCAATAACAAAAAATCCGATATTGATCTAATCATAACCGACATCAACATGCCTCCATTCAATGGTGATGATGCCGCTCAAGAAATCAGAAAAATCGAATCTCAAAACAACATCAAATATAACGAGCAAATTCCAATAATTGCCCTAAGTGGCGACGGTCAAGAAGAAAACATCAAACATTTTTTTAACTGTCAAATAACTGACTATTTTATTAAAGGCGATAATACTGAAAAACTATTTAAAATTATCGCTTCTTACCTCAATCCAAACAAAATTTTTTATAGTAAAGAATTTTTACCAAAAACTATTTCAGAAAATCAAAGCAGCGCAAAAGAACAAGAAACAAAAATATTAAACTCACAAAAACTAAGATATTTTAACCAAGAAGATAAAGTTAAGTTTTTGAAAATTTTCTTATCCGAAATCAATGCCGTATTTAATCAAATCAAACAAGGCTTTAAAAATAGCGATCAAAACCAAATGTCGCTTGCTTTGCACGCTCTAAAAGGAATTTCGGGAAATATTGGTGCAGAAAAACTACTTATTCAAATTAAAGAAATCGAAGCAGAACTAAAACAAAACAAATCCCCATCAAATAAAAACTGGTTATTAGACCTACAAAATTCTTACCAAGATTTAAAAA
Organism: Rickettsiales bacterium; assembly: GCA_947441695.1. Lineage (GTDB taxonomy): Bacteria > Pseudomonadota > Alphaproteobacteria > Rickettsiales > UBA1997 > UBA2645. Next base: position 4,632 of record CANEUK010000021.1, on the reverse strand, counting down.
AAGAGGTTGAAAAACTACTATTAAGCAAAAAAGTTTTTTGAGCTACAATCACATAACTTTGTAAATCCTGAATCTAGCTCGAACTTGATTTGGTATATACAAAAACCTATTTAAACTCCAACAAATCGCGGCTCGATGACCTGAAAATTACCGGTGATTCTTTGCAAGCAATATGTGCTGAATTTGGTCGAGGTTTTGAAAGAAGGTTTTGATGTTGTTTTGGAATTCGACGAAAGTGCCGTAGCATTGATTGTAGGTCACTTGCTGTCGCATTATTTTCCATATTATTTTCCGCAAGGCGTTCACTCGGTTCAATCGGATTTAGATTGGGACTATAAGGCAAAAGATATTGCAATTGCTGTTTGTTATTGGCTGTTGCCAAGAAGGATTTTACTTCCTTGCTTTTGTGGATAACTGGAATTGTCCAAGATGATGTGAATTCCGTCTTAGTTTTGGAGTTTTTGTTGAATTTTACCAAGAGCCTGTCGCAAACCCAAACTCAAAAATCCCAACCTCAAAAAGTTTAGCTCAAATTTTTTGCTCATTTTTTAGAATTTGTGGGGGGGGGTTGAGTTTTGATTTATGGTTTGGTGGTTTTGACGCAGCCAGCATGTCAAGCTTTGATTGGCGGGGATTCTTGGTAGAAATATGGGAGCTTTTTTATACTTGTTTAGCATTCTGGGAACAAGGCTTTAGAGGATTTTAAAATCAACTAAAGTTGTTTAGACCCTAACGTTATATCGCTTGATAAAACTTTTATTCCTTGTCGCAATTTTTCTTCAAAAATCCTTTGCCAAAAACTATCAAAAGATAGTTTTTTTGGTATATATTAACCAAATTTTTTGACGTCGCGCGCTAAATGAAGTGAGCCACAAATCACAATTCTACAAGAATTTGTGCCGTTAATTTTTGCAATATGGTTAATAGCTTCGGGCAAATTTTCGATTGCAAAAACTTTGACTCCAATTGATTTGCCAATTTCAAAAATTGTTTGAGAGCTTTCTGGATAAGGTTCGCCATCAACTCTAACGGCTATAATTTCGGCAACATCTTTAAATTTTTCTAGAAATTCTTTTTTGCACTTGCCGCGACTAAAACCCGCTATCACAAAGTTTTTTTTATTTTTTTGTTGAGATAAAATCCAATTTGCCAAAGCAAAAGCTCCCGCCTCGTTATGAGCGCCGTCAATCCAAATTTCGCTCGCAGAATTTGCTAAAATTTTATTCAAATTATTCTCAACTTTTTCTAGCCGACTTGGCCATTCAACGCTTGAAATTGCTTGTTTGATGTGGCTTGAATTGATTTTAAATTTATCGCCAATTGCCAAGATTGTTGCAATTGCGGTAGCAAAATTGACATATTGGTGATTGCCCGCCAAAGCTGGCTTTGGAAGATTTTTCAAAATTTTATCTTCAAATCTTAAATCAAATTCGCCGCTTTCTTCGTTGCGAAGAATTTCAAAATCTTGGTCGTAAAAATAAGTTTTTATGTTTTGATCTTTTGCTAAAATTTCAATTATTTCGCGTGCTTTTTTGGGCTGCGAAGCCACAATTAAAGGCGTTTTTGGACGCATTATCATAGATTTTTCAAGGGCAATTCTTTCAATTGAATTTCCTAAATATTCAACGTGATCAAAAGAAATTGGCGTAATTACCGTTGCCAATTTTTCTTCAATAATGTTGGTGGCGTCAATTCTGCCGCCCATTCCGCATTCAATAATTACAACATCTGCCAAGGTTTCTGGCGTTTTTTTTGAAAATGCCAAAATGGCTCCAATAGTAAAACCTTCCATAAAAGTTAGTTCGGTTTTGCCAGCGGCAATTCTGGTTTCTTCCATTATTTCAAACAAAAAAGAATCAGAAATTTTCTGTCCGTTAAGCACAATTCTTTCGTTGCAATGATGTAAATGAGGCGAGGTGTAAATATGGGCTTTGTAGCCAGCGCAAGAAAAAATTTTGGCAATCAGCGAAACGCACGAACCCTTGCCATTTGTGCCAGCAACATGAATAACCGCGGGCAATTTTTGCTGTGGATTTTCTAGTTTTTGCAACACTAAACTCATGCGCTCAAAAACTGTTTCATAATCAATTTGTCTTTTTCCAAGCGTGCTTGGAATTGGCCAATGCGGCAAGTAAACCATTTTTAAATTAAAAATTTTTTAAAAAATTTGAAAATTCTCACAATTTTAATTCTGCTTTTTCCAACCAGTTTAGCGCAAGCACAAACAATTGCTGATAAAAAATTTATTAAAACCAATGCGCCAATTTTTTTATTTGACGGATTTAGCAATTTTTCTGCTGCATTTCCAAATGAAAAATCAAATTTTGAACAAAAAAATTCTTTAGTTGTCGGAAATGATTCGCAAATTTTTTTTAGAACTGGAATAAAGACTTCTAATCAAGCAAAATATGGCGCAATCGCCAAAATTGAATTCAATTTCAATACGGCAAATTCAACCAAAAAAAATGAAAATCCTAACCTTGATCAGGCTTTTTTATTTGCTGAAAATTCTTTAGGAAAATTTGAATTAGGAAATTTTCAAGCCGTAAATCAAAAAATGAAAACCGGAGCAGCCAAGTTGGCGCGAGGTGCGGGCGGAATTAATGGAAAATATTTAGAAAATGTTAATTTGCCAAATTCTAGTTTTATTTTACTGGCGCAATCGCCAATTGGTCATGGTTCATTTGCCCGCGGCGATTACTTAAATTTTAATCGAACTAGTTTTCGCGCTCTAAAAGACGACAGTTTTGACGGGGTTGAAGATGCTGCAAAAATTAGCTATTACACACCAAGAATTGAAGGCGTTCAAATTGGCGCAAGCTATACGCCAAATAGTTCTAATAGCGGATTTACCTCAACAAAATATTACAATTCTAAGGCTATAAAAATTATCAATATCGCCAGTTTCGGTGCCAATTATTCGCAAGATTTTGATAATTTGGGTTTAGAAATTTCTACAACTGCTGAACAAGGAAAAGTTAAAAATTATGACGCGCAAAATAGATCGAATCTTTTTTCTTACGATTTTGGCGCAACCTTAAGTTATTTTGGATTTAGCGTTGGCGCATCTTACGGAGATTGGAAAAAATCGTTGCAACAAAAAAACGTTGCGCAAAAAAATGGCAATTCGCAATATTCTACCGCTGCAATTTCTTACGCTTTTGGGCCAATTGCTACAAGTTTAACCGCTTTAAAAAGCACTTTTGAAAAAAATAATTATCAGGCAATTTCCCTTGGGGTTGACTATAAGCTAGCGCGCGATTTGATGCCTTACTTTGAAGTTTCAAAATTTGCTTTTAAATCTGCTTCAAACTCTGTTACAAACAGCAATATCAAAGATAACCAAGGTTATATTTTTTTAACCGGAGTTCTAATTTCCTTTTAAATTTCAATGAGCGTAGCCGCACTAGATTCTTATCTTTTACCACTAAAAGAAATTCTCGAAAGAGATGGCGTCAACGAGGTTTCAATTAACCAACCTTTCGAGGTTTGGGTTGAAATGAAAGGCGACATGATTCGTCAAGAATTACCAACTTTTGATTTGGAGCATTTAAAATCATTAGGCAGGCTAGTGGCGCAAGCAACCGAGCAAAGACTTAGTGAAGAAGAGCCTTTGCTTTCGGCAACTCTTCCAAATGGATATCGTATTCAAATTGTTTTCCCGCCCGCTTGCGAGCAAAAATGCGTGGTTATTTCAATTAGAAAGCCATCAAGCTTGAAATGGACTTTGGAAGATTACGATAAAATGGGAATGTTCGATTCTGCCTCAATTGGCGAGGTTGAAGATAAAAATGATCTAATTTTAACAAAACTGCTTAAGCTTAATCGAATTAAAGATTTTTTGCATCGCGCCGTTCTTTACAAAAAAAACATCATTATTTCGGGCGGAACTTCAACTGGTAAAACAACTTTTACCAATGCCGTAATTCGCTCAATTCCTTGCGAAGAAAGGCTTATCACCGTGGAAGATGCGCGAGAAATCAATTTAACTTCGCACCTAAATCGGGTGCATTTAATTGCCTCGAAAGGCGGTCAAGGTCGTTCAAAAGTTAGCACGCAAGAATTAATTGAAGCTTGTTTGCGCTTGCGTCCAGAGCGCATAATTGTGGGCGAATTACGCGGTTCAGAAGCATTTAGTTTTTTACGAGCCATAAATACGGGTCATCCGGGTTCAATTTCGACGTTGCACGCTGACACGCCAAAAATGGCAATTGAACAGCTAAAAATGATGGTGATGCAAGCTGGTCTTGGAATGACGCCAACCGAAATTACTTCTTACATTAAAAACGTGATTGACATTGTGGTGCAATTAAAGCGCGGAGCCAAAGGAAGGCGCTATATTTCAGAAATTTATTTTAAACCAATTCACAACAAGCCAGTTAAAGAAATAAAACCAACAACCCCAAATTAAAAATATGTTACGAAGTCGTTTTTTTAATAAAAAATTTGAGTTTTTAAACTTAGCTCAAGTTCTTGAAATTTCTGGCGCAACCGTTCTTGAAAAATCTGATTTGAACAAAAAAGTTTTTGACGTTGCAACTCTTGATTCAGCAGATGAAAGCCAAATTTCTTTCGTTAATTCTGGTCAATATCTAGAAAAACTTAGCCGTTCAAAAGTTGGTTTTTGTCTGA
>CANEUK010000020.1 GCA_947441695.1 Rickettsiales bacterium | reverse complement strand
TTGTCCAATATTCCCCACTGCTGCCTCCCGTAGGAGTCTGGACCGTGTCTCAGTTCCAGTGTGGCTGATCATCCTCTAAGACCAGCTACGGATCATTGCCTTGGTAGGCTATTACCCTACCAACTAGCTAATCCGATAGAGGCTCATCCAACAGCGATAAATCTTTCCCGATAAATCGGTGATATATGGCATTAGCTTTGGTTTCCCAAAGTTATTCCTTACTGCTGGGTAGATTCCTCTATATTCCTCACCCGTTTGCCACTGATGTATTGCTACATCCGTTCGACTTGCATGTGTTAAGCATACCGCCAGCGTTCGTTCTGAGCCAGGATCAAACTCTCAAGTTTTGAGAATTTGTTCTGACTAATTACTCTTTGTCCGACTTCGCATAAATGCGAAACTCTTCAAAAGAGATAGTCCAAATAGAACTATCGCCTTTGTTTTTCTCACTGCTTTTTTTGCTAAAAGCATAAACGCGACTTATTCACGATGTAAAAACAACTGACCTAGAAAATTTAACAATAAAGCTTGCTTCGATAAAAGAAATTCAGCTGTAAAAAAGTTAAAATTTAAAAAAAAATTTGAAAAAGAATCTTTCAAACGAGCGGTGCAATTTACGAACCACTTTTCTTTTGTCAAGCAGACTTATTAAAAAGTTTTAATAAATTTAATTATTTAATTTTTATAACATTTTTTGTTTTGAGCAATCTTGCACAAAACCAAGGAACAAGAGCTTTGACGGCATTACTCCGCTTTTAATTTTTAACTCTAAATTAGCTAAGTTTTGTAGATTTTTTATCAAAAAATCCAAAGATAAATTTTTTAAATGATTACGAAATTCAATTTCGGTTTTAAAAAAAAGTTTCTGTGATTTTATCGCATTTTCAAAATTAGAAATTTGTAACTCCACTTCAAGCTTTGCTGTATAAAGCTTTTGCAAATAATTTGATAAAAAGCGGGTTAAAGCAACCGCATCAAATCCATCTCGAAATAGTTTTTCGCTTTGTTTCAAAGCTACGTCAAATTTTTTAGAAGCAAAATTCATAACAAATTTATCAATCGAAACTTTTCCTTCTGAAGCGCTGATTTTATTAACCAAATCTACATCCAAAAATTTTTTTTCATTCAAAAAAACTAGAATTTTTTGCAACTCACTTAAAATAATTTGACGATTTTGACCAAATTTTTCTAACAACAAATCTATGACTTGCGGGCTTGATTTTACTTGTCTTTTGGTCAATTCATTTTGAATAAATCTTTTAGTTGCAAACTCATCATCTTCATAGCAAGGAATTGCAGCAAAGCTTGGATTGGCCTCGGCAAGTTTTCGCAGGCTTGATTTACTCTCTAAATCGCCACCAGAAATCAAAATAAAATTCTCACTTTTTTTAGTAAAATCTTTTACTTCGAAAATAGCTTTCAAAGCTTCGATATCAAAGGATTTGCCGTCTCTGATTATTATTAATTTGCGCCCACCAAACATTGGAAGCGAAAAAAACTCATCAGCTAAAATTCCATTATCCTGCTCAAGCCTTTCTTTACTAAGGTTTGCCACCAAAAATTGATCACTCAAATCTGCGACAATTTTTCTGGCAATTAAGTCAAAACGATAATTCACCATCGATTCGTCAGGCCCAAAAACCAAACATCCGACGATTTTTTCTTGAGCAATTCTTTGAATATAAAAATCAATTTGAGCGTTGGCAATTTTCATTTTTTCAAGTTTGGTTTTTTTAAAAAATTACTCAAAAGCAGTTAGAGCCTGCGCACCGTCTTTTTTAATTTCAATTTTATTAAAAAAAATGGTGAAAGATTCTAAAGCGATATTGACTATCAAATTTTTGCAAAATATTTAGTTGTTCGTTTTTATTGAAAACAACTATCAAAAAGCTCAATTAATTCATGAATTTCAAAACTTTTAATCTAAATAATTCGCATCTATTTTCTTTGATTGGTGCTTCTTTGTTGCATGTTGCCATCGCTGGATTGACACTACTTCCATCGCGTCCAATTTTAATTAATCAACAGACAATTCAAATAAGTTTTGTAGCGCCATCTGGTTTGCATAAAAAAAGCGAGAATTCTTCTCAACCAAAAAATGCAATCAATCTCGAGCGCGAAAACGCTCTACAAAAAACTGAAAACAAAAAATCCGAGAATCAATCTGAAAAAAAATCTTTAGCTAAAAAAGAAACTTCCGGCATTGAGAACGAAAAAGCCACCGCAACAAACTCAGCACAAAGCGAGCCAATTTTTAACGCAGCTTATTTAAACAATCCATCGCCAAATTACCCAGCCAGAGCAAAGCGCCAAGGAATTCAAGGCAAAGTTTTAATTAGTGTTTTGGTAAAAACTGATGGCAGTGCGGCGGAGGCACAAATTCAACATTCAAGCGGCTCAAGCGATTTAGACCAAGCGGCGCTTGAAGCTGTTAAAGAATGGAAATTCATTCCAGCGCGTCGCAGCGGTCAATTGTTTCAAGCCAGCGTAATTGTCCCAGTTGAATTTAAGATTATCTAAATTTTTACCCGCATGTTTTCTCAAGAAAGCCCTGTTTTGCTAATCGTTTTTATTTTGCTTGTATCAATGTCAATTGCGAGTTGGCAGATTATTTTTTTAAAAATTTTAAAAACTCGCGCCGAGCAAAAAGCCTTCAGAAATTTTCAAAAAAATTTTCAAAATTGGTCAAATTTAGCAACATTAGAAAATACTCAAGAAAGCGTTGAACAGCTAATTTCTAGCGTTAAAAGCTTAGAAAAAATCTTGCCTCAATATAATTCGCACGAAGCCAAACGCGAAATTTTAGCAATGCATTTATTGCAAACACTCGACAAAATTCGCTTTCGCCTTGATAAAGGTTTAACAATTTTAGCCTCAATTGGCAGCTTAGCGCCTTTCATTGGCTTGTTTGGAACTGTTTGGGGAATTTATGGTGCGCTAAAAAACATTGCGCTGCAAGGAAACACTTCGCTTGCTGCAATTTCTGCTCCAATTGGCGAAGCCTTAATTGCCACGGCAATCGGGCTTTTTGCCGCAATTCCTGCGGTTTTGGCTTATAATAGTTTTGTGCGTCTTAATCGTTTGCTGGTGCAAAATTTGCGCCATATTGCCGAACAGCTTACGGTTTATTTATCAAACGAAGCTAAAAAAAATTAGAGCGATGCAAAATCCATTTGACCGCGAAGAACTGCAATCCCCGTTGTCCGAAATCAATATGACGCCTTTGGTTGATGTGATGTTGGTGTTGCTAGTAATTTTTTTAATCACCGCACCAATGCTTACCAGCTCAATTAATCTCAATTTGCCCAACGAAAGCGGGGCAGCAATTTTTGAGCAAAAAACCACCACAATTTCACTCGACAAAACTGGACAATATTTTTTTGACGACACGCCCATCGAATTTGAAAGCCTCAAACAAAAACTGACAACAATTGCCAAAGAAAATCCCAAACAACCAATTCACCTGCGCGCCGATGTTGACGTAAATTACGGCAAAGTAAGTAGAGTTTTATCAGCCTTGCAACAATTGGGGCTTTCCAATGTTGGTTTTGTAACCGAACAAAAATAAAAAACCTTTTTTAAAAAAGATTCTTAAGAGCGCCTCTAAAAATTAAAAATCGCTAACTAAAGATATCCTAAATGCCCGAGTTGAGCCAGGTTGAATATTGTTATTATTGTGCGCTGTTTGGGCGTAATTGCGGTTAAAAATATTTTCAACATTAAGCTGCAAGCGATTTACAGTATTTATTTTGTAATAAGTAGCTCCGTCAAATCTGGTGAATCCTTTTAATTTAACCGCATTATCTACGGCTGCAAACTGGCTTGACTGGCTAATTGCACCTAAAGCTAGAGCAAATTTTGGAGTAAAATCATATTTGTTCCACAAGCTAAATTTATGGCGCGGCGCTAATTGAGATTGATTGCCCTTGCCAATTGAGCTAGTTTGCGAAGCTTTGTAAGAACTTGTCACATAAGCATCTTGATAAGAGTAGCCGCCAATTATCTGTAATTTGTCAGTAATTTTTCCAGTAGCACTAAACTCAAAACCACGAGTGCGCGAACTGCCTGCTAAAATATAGCGACTAGAGTCATTTGGATCTAACGACTTGGTATTAGTGCGATCGAGTTGAAAAATTGCTGCGGTTAAGTTTAGTTTTAAATTAACATCCCACTTGGCGCCAATTTCGTAATTTTGTAGTTGTTCGGGTTTTAAAACTTTGGTTGAAACATCTAAAGAACTGAACTGATCGCCAGAACTTGGTAAATAGCTAACACTGTAACTTGAATAAATTGACCAATTTTTTTGCGGCTTAATCACAATGCCAGCACGCGGCGAAACCAAAATATCGGTTCTTTGAAATTTTTGATCAGTGCGATTATTGGTTAAATTCATTTCAAAACGGTCAAATCTAATTCCCGCAGTTAGTTGTAAATATTTATTAAAATCGATTTGATCTTGAACGTAAGCAGCCAAAACATTGACTTGAGACTCGCTGTCAGCGTCTCCATTTTTTTGACGATAAGTAATCGAGTCAAAATTTAGCGGATTAGAAGTTGAAATATTTACCGCTTCGCTTGCGTTGTTAAAATAACCAGTATTTCTAAAATTTTTGGTTTCTTGCCTAGTGATTTCGCTGCCCAACAACGCAACATGATCAATCGTACCAGTTGTAAATTTTTTAGTTAAATCAGTTTGGTTGGTAAGGTTATCGCGAGATGTATTGTGATTATATGCCCTCAACTCAATATTACCGTTATTTTTAACCTCACTATTAACATAAACATTTTGATAAAATTTGTCGTTTTTAGTAAATCTGGTTTGGTTTTTTAGCTGTAATTTTGACGAAAAATCGTGAGTGATTATTGAGTAAACCGAGTTGGTTGTGGTTTTGGCATTGTTTTCGTTGGGATTGCCAAAAAATGTTGAAGCATCATTTTTGTAAACCGTGCCGTTTGCTGAAGGAATACCGCGATCGTTAAAACGCTTATCTTTAAAATATTCGTAGCCCGTTTTTAACTCGGTGTTTTCACCCAAATCGATTGTGGCAGTTGGGTTGAAGCCATATCTTTCAAGGTCGCCATATTTTCTAAAAGTGCCCGATTTTTCATACATGCTATTGAGGCGAAGCGAAAATTTATCATTCACTTTGTCGCCAATGTCGAATTGCGCTCTTCGGTTGTCAAATGAGCCGCCCGAAACCACAACTTGGCGCGTTTTTTTTCCATCAGCAAATTTTGATACGCGATTGATAACGCCGCCGCTTCCACCTCTGCCAAAAGCCATGGCGTTTGAACCTTTCAAAAACTCAATGCGATCGATGTTATAAAAATCACGAAAATATTGTGCGTCGTCCCGGGCTCCATCAATAAAAAAGTCAGCAGTCGAACCATTGCCGCGAATTGTGACAGCATCGCGATTGCCCTCACCTTGCTGAATATTGACGCCAGGAATATATCTGACCGCCTCTTCCATGTTTGAAATATTTTGATCGCGAATTTGATCTTGCGTTACGACTGAAACCGCTTGCGGCACATCAAGCAAAAGTGTTTCGCTACGAGTTGAACTTCTGGTTAAACCAGTTTTATAGCCGTCAACCTCGCCGTCTTTTGCATCATTGGCAATAACCGTCACTTTTGGCAGCTCCAAAGCGGCTTCTTGCGCCTTAACTTCGGCACTAAAAATAATTAAAGCAGTCGTAAAAAAAGCGACCAAACAAGAAAAAAAACGTGCAGCAGAAAAGTTATGAAACATGCGATTTGAAGAGTTTTTTTTGAAAAAATTTTTGAAATTTGTTTTGATGGTAAAACGTAATAAAAATTATTAAAAATCAAAGATATCGATTTTAATAAAAAGCCAAAAATCTATTGCAGATGCATCGATTTATTCAATGCGCAGCAATTTGAAACCAACCCAAATTCAAGTGATAGGTCGAATTTGATTTTTAAGGCTTTTTACAACCAAAGTTGCAGAAGTTAAAAAATCCTAAATTTTCATCGGCAAAATCACCATGTTTAAACCCTTTACGTGCAAGCGACGTTGCATAATGTAAGGCACGTGGTTGTAAAGAATTTGAGTAAAAATATTTTCGTTATCAAAAATGAATTTAGTGCCAAAAAATAGGGTTTTTGGATAGTCTTTGGCAACTCGATCGGTAAGTTGGGTCAGTTTTTCAATCATGTCAGTTCCATATCCAACATAGGCTTTGGCAAAGCGACCGTTGGCATTACAATAGTTTTTATATTTACGTAGCGTTGCTTTGGTTTTTTGACGCATATCTTGCCACCTTCGTTCTTCACGAAAGGTGTTAGAATCGACCTCGCCAACGGTTACAAAAATAAAATTTTTAAAAATTCCCGGAAAAAGTTTTTTAATTTCAAGCAAACAATTCATGCCGCTGCCAAAAGTTTGATCAACAATTATGGCCGCCGTTGGAGCTGATTTATCAAGCCCTTCCAAGCTTTCTAAAGTTGGCGAAATGTCATCATAACCATAAAATTGCATCTCTTTTTGAATTAATTGCATTTTGAGTTGGCGATATTTCCTTTTTATTGCCAATCCAATTCCAACAAAAATTGAGGTTATTAAAATTGTAACCCAACCGCCTTCGTAAAATTTTTCAAAAATTGTGATGATTAAAATTGCGCCACAAAGAACCAAGCCAATGGTTGAAATGATAAACTTTCTTAGCCAATGCAATTTTCTTTTTCGGTTGCGAAACCAATAAAAACTAAGCCCCAAAAGAGATAACGAAAAAGTGATAAATACATTAATTGAATAAAGCACCACCAAAATATGCACCGAACCGCCAGTAATTAGAAGCGTGGCAATTGCAGCAATGGTCATAAACAAAATACCGTTTTTAACCACTAAACGGCTTGAAAGTGAGCTGAAAGATTTTGGCATCCATTCGTCGCTTGCCATATTTGCAACCACATTTGGACCAGCCAAAAAGCCCGAATTTGCCGCAACCAAAAGCAATCCGGCTTCAAAAAGCAAGGTAATTGGCACGATAAATTTGCCTAGTTCAAGCTCGCCGTAATTCCATGTTTCGGTTAAAATATAAAAAGTAGTAGCGTTGAGGGTTTGACCTTCAACTTTATTTACGCCCCAAAGCAAATAGAGCAAAATTATGCCCGCCGCCATAAAAGCCAAAGACATTGCCACCAAAAACATAGTAATTTTTGCAGTTCGAACTCGCGGTTGAGAAAGAGTGTTTACATTATTTGAAACCGCTTCCAAACCAGTATAAGTGCCGCCGCCCATCGAAAAAGCCTTTAAAAACAATGACAAAACAAAAACTAAACCAACCGAATCTTTTAGTTCGTTAGTTTTTTCAATTGCTTGCGGCACTAGCTTTACCAAGCCGTAATGATGAGAAACAATTCCATAAATTATCAGCGCAAAATGCGTGATAATAAAACCCAAAAAAATTGGCAGCAAAAATTTAATCGACTCTTTCATTCCTCGCAAATTGAGAGCCGCCAAAAAAATAACCAAAAAAATCGCCAAAACTAATTTGGCTTTTTGATAATCAGATGGCAAAAAACTAAAAATGGCGTCAATGCCGCTTGCCACCGAAATGGCAATAGTCAAAACATAATCAATAATCAAAGCCGAACCAGAAATTAAGCCAGCGTGTCGCCCAAGCAAACGAGTTGCAACGCGATAACCGCCGCCGCCATTTGGAAAAAGTTCAATTACTTGGGTATAAGCGTAAGAAATAATAAAAACGGTAAGCGCCGTGGCGATTGCCAAATAAATAGCCAATTCTTGATGTGGAAAAAGTGCTAAAAATGCCTCTTCTGGGCCATAGCAAGAAGACGAAATTCCGTCAGCACCAAGTCCAACCCAAGCTAAAAAAGCTACCAAAGAAATGCTTTCGCGAGTTTTTTTGTCGAAGACATCAACCGGATTTCCAAAGAAAAATTTTTTAATTTTGCTCAACATAATTTTTTGCTTTTTTCATGAGTTCTTCGATGAGTTTTGATGATTTTTTGCCTCGAATTTGCTCGATACCCGAAGAAATATCGATCATTTTGGCACCGCTTTTTAAGGCTTCTTCAATATTATCAATGTTTATGCCGCCAGATAAAAACCAATCTTTTTTACTGATAAAATTTTGCAGAATTTTCCAGTCAAATTTTTCGCCGCTGCCCGCGTTTTTGGCGTCTAACAAGAAAAAATCAGCATAATTTTCAAAATTTTTTATTTGGACTAAATCTTGCTCGCCACAAATCTTAAAAGCTTTGATGATTTTTATTTTTGGAAATTTTTGTTTGGCTAAAGCTAAAAACTCTAACGATTCATTTCCGTGAAATTGAAAAAAATCTGGCGCAAAATTTTGGGCAATTTTTTGTAAAAAATTAAAATCGGCATCAACCGTCACGGCAACCTTAAAAACTTGCTTAGGAATTTTTGAACCAATTTCGCAGGCTTTTTGCACAGAAATATTTCGCGGCGAATTTTCATAAAAAACAAAGCCCAAAAAGTTACATTTTTGGGCAATTGCAGTTTTAACTGATTCAATTTCAGTAAAACCGCAAAGCTTAATTTTCATAAAATTTAGAACTTAAAGCCAGCCGGAAGTTGAATTCCGCCAGTTGCAGCTTTTATCGAATCGTTTGAACCATCATCAGATTTTTTCTTAGCATCGTTGAAAGCGGCAATTAACAAATCTTCAAGAATTTCTTTTTCTTCTTTGTTGACCAAAGAAGGGTCAATAACAATTTTTTTTGCCAAACCAGCGCCAGTAATTGTTACTAAAACCATGCCGCCTCCCGCAGAACCTTCGTAATCTTTGTTGGCAAGTTCTTCTTGAGCTTTTTGCATTTTTTTTTGCATTTCTTGGGCTTGACGCATGAGTAATTTTATGTCCATTTTTTAAAAAAATTTAGTTAAATAAGAAGTGTGAAATTTTGTAGCGCATAATTTGAGATATTCTTTTAAAATAGCTTGCTTTGCCAATTTTTTCTTTGGCAAAAAGTGGATATTCTAAAGTTTTAGAACCTTCGATTTCAATGGTTAGATTTGCTATTTTTTCACCCTTAGCAATTGGCGTATAAAGCGGCTCTTTATAGCGCACTTTAACCTTTATAGAGTTCAAAGAATTTTCACGAGGAATGTTGATGGCTATGTCTTCGTTGGTAATTACTGGTATTTGGGATTTAGTTCCTAACCAAGTTTTTAAATTGGTTATGGTTTGGTTTTTTTCAAACAAGATAAGTTTTTTATAGTGATCAAATCCGTAATCAAAAAGTTGAACAATTGCTCTTTGTCGCTGTTTTGGTGTTTTTGCTTTGTTAATTACCGCAATTAAGCGGCGATTGCCACGCTTAACAATTCCAATAACTCCATAGCCGCCTTGATTTGTAAAACCGGTTTTGCCGCCAATTGCTCCTTCGTAATTTGTGGTTAATAGCGGATGATGAGTTGATTGAGTTATGTTGCGATAAGTAAATTGGCGAATATGTAAGTAACTTTCATATTGTGGAAAATTTTTCAAAAAATTACTCGCCAAAATTGCCAAGTCGCGCACGCTCATATAGTGTCCGGGTTCATAAAGACCGTGAGGATTTTTAAATTGACTATTTTTCAAACCCAATTCTTTGGCTTTCAAATTCATCAAATAAATAAAATTATTCATTCCGCCAGCACTTGTTTGGGCCAAAGCAATTGCCGCATCATTGCCAGAAACGGCAAGTAAACCCCGAACCAAATTGTCAATTGTTACCACGTCGCCATAGTTTAAAAACATGCTCGAGCCTGATTTGCGCCACGCGTCTTTGCCAATTAAACACTGATTTTCTAAACCCAAATGTCCTTTTGAAATTTGATCAAAAACAACGTAAGCGGTCATCATTTTGGTCATTGAAGAAGGAGGAACGGGAACATCGGGGTTTTTTGACAACAAAACTTCTTTGGTATCGACATCAATCAAAAAGTAAAATTGCAAATCTCTAACGTCTTTTTCGTTTGATGTTGAGCTATTTTGCGCGCTTGCCCACGAAGATGGGTTTAAAAAAGCTAAAAAAAGTAAGAAGCAAATTTTTTTTAAATAATTTTTCATCACTTTCCAACCTTTGCTTTGGTGGAATCGACAGCCGCATTTTGGTTGGCAGGTTTTTTTGGCAGAATTTCTGCCGTGGTTTTATCTGTTATTTTATCTTTTTTTGGAGAGGTTTTTTTTGATGAACTTTTTTCAAGTTTTTCTTCATCAGAAACTTCAATCATTCGCTGTTCTAGATTTATCTTTTTTTGTTCTTTGATTAAAATTTCACTAATTTCAATTTCTTCCTCGGTTTTTTGGCTACTAATTTGATCGATAGAATTTTGCAAAAACTTGTTTCCCGCGAGCAAATATGGTTTATTTTCTAGCTTTGTTTTAACCCCATAAACATCGTAAGGCGGAATTGCAATTGCATCAAACTCGGCGCCAAATTTTGAGAAACTTGGATTAAGATTGGTGTCATAACTAACTTCAAAAACATTTTCTGGCAAAAAATTTAAGTCTTTTCTAGCGCGTGCTTGTTCATAAGTTTCGTGATTTGGAAAATAATTTTTTGGCAAATCTTGTCCAAATTTTGCCACATCAATATAAGGATAATGAAGACGCTCTTGAGAAAAAATATCTTGGTTTATTTCGTCTAAAGTTGGCGGATAAAGAGTTGTTGGCTGATTTTTTTTATTGCTGGTTGAGACTGGATTTGTTTGCTGCAACTTTATTTTTTTAACTTCTTTGCCATATTTTTTTTCAAAATCATCGTTCGTATTTGACAAAGAGCAGCTAGCAAGAAAAACAATGGCTAAAAGAGGCAAAATAAAGAATAAATTTTTCAAAAAAAATTTTTGACAAAATATCATCATTTATTCCTTAACAGAACCGCTTCGCGACCAGAAGCTTTAATTTTTTTCATTAATTGATTTGCTTTTTCTTTGTTTGCAAAAGGTCCAAGCAAAGTGCGATAGAAAGTTTTTTCACCATTGACGGTTTCAATCTTTCCTTTGTGAAATTTTTGCATTTCTTGCAATTTTTCTTCAGCTCGCAACAGGCTTGAAAAAGAACCAACTTGCACAAAAAGACCTTTGATAGAACTTTGTGGCAAATCGGTTTTTAAAGATTTTTTTGAATTTGATTTTTTTTCAGGTTTTCTATCTTCTTCAACCGTTGCTAGATCATATTCAACTTCTGTTTCAACAGATTTTTGATTCTTGTTGGAATTATTGATTTCTTTCGTTCCAACAATTGGATTTTGCTTTTGAGCGCCTGAAACAGAACCTGTTTGAAAATTTTGATTAGAACCACTTTGTAAAGTTTTTTGAATTAAATCAAAAGGTGGCGCACCATATTCTACGGGTGCTTGTGGTTCATTTTTTTGCGATTGATTAACCTGTTGTAAGTCTTGAGTTTTTACACCCAAATTATTTTCGCGTTTAATACCCTGCATTTCTAGCGCCTGAACATTTAGTGGCGGAGTTCTTGTTACTACGCCATGAGACTTTCCGCCCAAATCAACTATTCTAATTTTTGACTCTTCGCTTTTTTGCAAAGCACAAGAAGTAAAAATTAAACTGGTAAAAATGATGAGAATTTTGCTTAGAAATTTTAACGAAGATATTTTCATTTAAGCTTTTTTATTGAAACCTTTTAAAGAAATTTAGGTTAGTTTGAATTGCTTGCGCACTGAATAAATTGTAGAATCGGCAACAGATTTTTGATTTTTATAAAAATTTGGATGTTCGAATGGTTCGAGTATTTTTGTAAACTAAAAAGTAGGTTCGCTTGCAATAAACTCAACAGTTAAAAGTCAAATTTTAAATAGATTATGGCTTGGTTGATTTGTCATTTTTTCTCAAAGAATCGTCAAACAAAATTCTGCTAGCCGCGCCTTGTAAATCTTCATATTGTTTGCTTTTTAGGCTCCACAAAAAACAACCAAGCCCCAAAATTCCAAGAAACAAAGTAATGGGAATTAGAAAAATCAGTACAGACATTTTTACCTTATTAATAGATTTGCGGTTGATTAAAATTTTCCTTTTTCAGTCAAAATTTTTTCTTGAAAAAAATGAATTGCTATTTGTTTTTGTTGAGTGTTTTTTTTCGTGAGATTTTTTTTGTAAGGGCGGTTTGCAACATTGCCGCTATTAAATTATACTTTGATTTTTTTTACCAAAAATACGAAGCCATAAACTATCAAAAGATGGTTTTTTGCTATTAA
>CANEUK010000019.1 GCA_947441695.1 Rickettsiales bacterium | reverse complement strand
TTGAATTTTAAAACCAAAACCACCAACGAAAAAGACCCCTACATTTATTTTTACGAAGATTTTTTGGGCGCATTCGACCAAGAATTGCGGGTTGATCGCGGCGTTTATTACACGCCGCCAGCAATTGTTGAATTTATTGTGAGTTCGGTTGACCAAATTTTGCAAAAAGAATTTTTACTTGCCGACGGACTTGCCAATAAACAAGTGAAATGCCTTGATTTTGCTTGCGGAACCGGAACTTTTTTGCTCGAAATTTTTAAAAATATTTTAAACAAGCCGCAATTTGATAAAAAATCTTTTGCCTTTGAAGATATTTTGCAAAACCACCTTTTAAAAAATATTTTTGGTTTTGAGTTGTTGATTTCGGCTTATGCAATTGCGCATTTAAAGCTTTCGCAATTTTTAAAAGAACGTGGTTTCGATTTAACAGAATTGTCGCAAAACCGCGTGCAAATTTATTTGACCAACACGCTAGAAGATAGAACCGACGACGACAAACAGACGAGTTATGATTTTTTAAACGCCGCAATTTCGCTTGAAGGGCGCGAAGCCGCAAAAATTAAGAACAATTCTGAAATTATCGCCATTTTGGGCAATCCGCCTTATAATGTGCGTTCTAAAAACCCCAGCAAAGACAAAAAAGGCAAATTAACCCCAATTGGCAAATTGCTTGAAGACTACAAACCGCAAGACGAAAAAAACATTAATCAGCTAAATGACGACTACATAAAATTCATTCGTTTTGCTCACGCCAAAATTGCCAAAAACGGCAAAGGAATTGTTGGCATAATTACCAATAACAGTTTTTTAAACGGCATCACGCACCGCAAAATGCGCGGGCTTTTGCTTAAAGATTTTTCGAGCATTTACATTCTCAATTTACACGGCAATTCAAACATTGTCGAAACCACGCCAAATGGCGAAAAAGACGAAAATGTTTTTGCCATCAAACAAGGAACTTGCATTTCAATTTTGGTAAAAAACCCCAATTCTATACCCAAACCAATTGAAAATACCGAATTTAATAAAAACCAAAAATCTATTGCGAATGAGGCGATTCATTCGCCTCGCAGCAATTCAAAGCTTGCCAAATTCGACGATAAGTCGAATTTGATTGAGTATAAAGGCGATTGCCAAGTTTTTTATCGCGATTTTTGGGGCAAAAGAAACGACAAACTAAAAGAAATTTTAGAAACCCAATTGCCGCAAAACTTTGCCCAAATTGATTGGCAAAAATTCAACCAAGAATTCAGAAAAACCCGTTGGGGCAAAAAAGAAAATCTGCTTGAAGAACAAACTGGTTTGCAAAGTAAATCGAACAAAAAAGCCAAAAAATCTGACGACAAAAAAGCTAGCAAAACCAAGCGCACCAGCTTTGTTGACGATTTAAGTTTTTTTACGCCAATTAAAGATTTGCAGCCAATTGAAAATTATGGCGAGGCTTGGGGAGTTCATGAGATTTTTAGGGAATATAATTGTGGCGTTCAAACCGAAGATGACAAAAAGCTAATTTCATTTTCTGAAGGTGAGTTTTTGCAAAAAATAGAAAAATTTGAACCAAATTTAGTAAAAAATATTTCTTATCGACCGTTTGATGTAAGAAAAATTTATTATGACCGAAAACTTGTTGGAAGAGACCGAATAAGCATTATGCGGCATTTTTTAGAAGAAGAGAATTTGGGGTTAGTTTTTCCAAGAATATCAAAAAATAAAAATTTTGATTACGGTTTTATTTCAACAGACTTAGTAGATCGCGCCCTTGGAGGTAAAAATACTGGCTCCGAAACAAACTTTGCGCCGCTTTACTTAAAAAACCTCTCAAAGCAACAAAGCCAAGCCCAAAACTCCAATTTGGCTTCCGATTTATTTAGCGCAAAAGCCAGCGAAACAAAAGATTTAAACACCGCCAAAACCGAAAATTTCACTGCCGAATTTCGCGAATTCGTCAATAAAAAATACGGGCAAAAATATCAGCAAAAATATGGGCAAAAAATTTCGCCCGAAGCCATTTTGGGCTATATTTACGCGGTTTTGCACAGTTCAAATTATCGCGCCAAATATTTGGAGTTTTTAAAAATTGATTTTCCGCGCGTTCCTTTTGTTGAGGATGTTGAAATTTTTAAGAAATTGTCCGATTTAGGCAGCGAATTAATCGAGGTTCATTTGCTTAAAAAAACGCCCCAAAGCTCAATTGGCGTGGCTAAAACCACTGACAAAAAATTTGATTATATTTGCCAAAAACCAATTTTTAAAACCCAAAGCAGCCAACTTTTTTTCAACAAAACCAGCTATTTCGAAAATGTCAGCGAAGAAATTTTTCAATTTAAAATTGGCGGCTATCAAGTTTTGGATAAATTTTTAAATGAGCGCAAAGACCGCAATTTAAGCTTCGACGAGATAAATCATTTAACCAAAACCATCAAAGCTTTAGAATTTAGTATTTTGCAAATGGCAAAAATTTCTGAAATTTTTTAGCAATTTTTTAGCAAAATGAACTCGAATTTATGCCAAAAAAACAAAGCCCAAAATTGCGCGTTTTGAGGCTAAAATAGTTTTACTCAATATTTGAGAAATTTTTGTTGAAGAAATTATTTTGCTCGTGAGGCGCGAATTTTATTTAAATTTTCACTAATCGGCATAATCAAAACGCATCCAAACAAAAACAGGCAATAAATAAAATTCCACGCCGCCATTGAAAGTTTCAAAAATACAAAACTGGGTTCGTCGCATCTGATGGCTTTGGTTTTGGCGAAGGCATTTTTTAAATCTTCCAGATTAGTAATTTTTTCTAGGTTTGTTGACGAACAAGTTGACGGGCCTTTAAAAATTTTTTGCTCAACTCCAACGTGATAAAAGGCAATTGCGCAATTGATTAGCAAAGAAATGGCGCAAAGAAAAACGGCAATTTTTTGTGATTTTTGCGATTTTGAAAAAACCAAACCAACCAGCGCAAAAGCAATCACGGCAAAAAAAGGCTTGCGTTGATAAAAGCACAAAATGCAAGGCTGATAGTCAAAAACATATTGAGCGACATAGGCAAGAATTAACGCCAAACTTGCGGCCAAGCCCAAAAAAATTAATAAGTTTTTTGAACTAATTTTTAACATTTTTCTTTAAAATTTTTTTTGCCAAATTCTTTCTTAGTTCAACTGCTGGCTGGTCAAACGGGTTAATATTTTTGACATAAGCCATCAAAATTGTTTCTAAAAACATTTGCATCATCAGCGCACCCAAAACTTCTTCGTCTAATTTTTCAATCTCGAATATTCGGATTGGTAATTTTTTTTGATTCAAAACTTCAATTGTGGTGTTTTGTTCAACTTCAACAATTTTACTTAATTTTTTGCCCCCAAATAAAGTTGGGCAAGATTTTAAATCTTTAATCAAAAAATTATCAGGCTGATTTTTTAGCGTTAAAAAAGTGAAAAATTTATCTTTTGGCCCTTCAAGATAAAGCTGCAATTGACTATGTTGATCTACGGTTCCCATCGAATTTATTGGAACCGAACCAAAGCCATTTTTGCCCAATGATTCTGCCCAAAGTTGGCGATACCAATCGGTAAAATTTTTTAAATTATCAATATAAGGCATAATCACATTTCCTGTGAAGCCTTGAGAATAAAGGGCTATTTGCGCCAAACAAGAATTAACGATCTCGTCGTGATCTAAAAAATTATCGACAATTTTTTTGGCACCCATACGAATTTTTTTAGCATCAAGACCAACCAAAATTGCTGGCAACATTCCGACAATCGAAAAACAAGAATATCTGCCTCCAATATTATTTGGGTGATTGGCAATTGGAGCGTCAATTTCTTGAGCGATTTTGGCGATAGAATTGGTTTTTGATTCGGTGATAAATAAGAATTGTTTGGCGTAATTTTCGATTTTAAGTTTCTTGATTTTGTCTAGTATTATCAAGGTTTGGCAGATGGTTTCGATGGTTTCGCCAGATTTGCTGATTACTAAAAAAAAAGTATTTTTGAAGTCAATTTTTGACAGACAATTTTTAACAGTTGTGGGGTCGATTGATTCTAAAAATTCTAATTTATCTTGAAATTTTAACGCCGCTAAAGTTTTGCCGCCCAAGCTTGAGCCGCCAACGCCAATTACTAGAATTTTTTGGTAAGGCAAAATTTTCTTAGCTAATTTTTCAAATTCTTTTAAGTCATTTTGATCAAAAGCCACTTCAATTGAAGCAAGTTCAGAATTTTTTATTTGCTGACGCAATTTTGTTGCGCATTGCGATAAAGTTTCTTGAAATTTTTTAAGATTTTTTTGCGGTAAATTATTTTTAAAATGCTGCGAATATAAAGTTTTTTTCATGACAACTTTAAGTTAATTTGGTTTTGTATAAGTCTAAGGCTTGTAATCTTGTAATTGGTTTTTAGATTGCGCTTTTAGTTTTTGTTTATCTTTTTTTTTAAAAAAAAATTCCAATTTAGGGCTGGGTAGCAAAGTGGTAATGCAGGAGCCTGCAAAGCTCCTATGCGTCGGTTCAATTCCGACCCCGGCCTCCATCATTTTTGCCCCTGTTATTTTTGCCCCTGTTATTTTTGCCCCTGTCATTTTTGCCCCTGTCATTTTTGTTTTTCAGCTATTTTTTGAGTTATTTTTTCAGCTATTTTTAAGCTATTTTTTTCTGGCAGAAATTTTTGGTTCTCTCAAGTAAATTGGGTTTAAATTTTGGCTAGAAACTTTTTGTTTTTGAAATTTTTTTAAAGCTAAAAATCCAACCAAATCTGCCTCTATTTCATCTTTTTCTTCGTTAGTTACAAACTCCAAATTTTCTTTTTGTAAAATTTCAGCCGCAATTTTTTTGCCAGAACCGCAGAGAAAAAAACTTTTTTTAGGAAAGATTTTTGAAAGGTCTTCAAGTTTTGCCAATTTAGGTTGAGACTGATTTTGCGAGTAAAAAAACTCATCGGCTTTTGCGTCAATTAAAACAAAAATATTGTCAGAAATTTTTCGATATTTATAGGCAATTACTTCGCAAGAATTCAGCAAAACCAAGGGAATATTGGTAGAAATTTTAATAGTGCGCGCGCAAGTAAGAGCAATTCTGGTTCCGGTAAAACTTCCAGGGCCATTGGTGGTAGAAATTAAATCTAAATCGTTAT
Source organism: Rickettsiales bacterium (assembly GCA_947441695.1). Classification (GTDB taxonomy): domain Bacteria; phylum Pseudomonadota; class Alphaproteobacteria; order Rickettsiales; family UBA1997; genus UBA2645. The sequence continues at coordinate 7,174 of CANEUK010000019.1, read as the reverse complement.
ACCAAATTTTATTTTGGGTAAGAATTTTTTCGATCTCTAAAACTATTAATTCAGCTTGTCGCCCCGATTCATCGATGTTGTTTTTGGCGATTAGTTTTTTGTTTGAAATTAGTGCAACTGAAATTGAGTTATCGCTTGTGGTAAAAGCAAGAATTTTCATTTCTAATTTATTACCGATTTAAGGCTTGGAACGTCTAAGGAAAATGCAGGAATTTTAACTTCAAAATTTTTTTCTTTGCCGCTTTCTAAGATTTTTTGCATTTCGTAAGTTCCTTTCATAATTCCAGAAGGGTGGCGCAAATGAACTCCGCTGCTATATTGATATGATTCGTCTGGCAAAATTATTGGTTGCTCGCCAATCACTCCGTCGCCTCTAATTTCTTGAACTGCGCCATTTTCATCAATAATTCTCCAATAGCGATTTAATAGTTGAACCGTTTCAGAGCTTTTATTGTCGATTCTAACGTGATAAGCCCAAATAAAAAGATTACCAATGGGGCTTGATTTGCTATCGATAAATTCTGGCCAAATTGTAATTTGAATGTCGTTGGTAATTGCTACGTAAGGATTTTCAGCCATAGATTGAGAATCTCCGAAAAAGTCTTCTTGAAGCGATTTGTTCGATTTCAAAAGTTGTCTCATGAAAATTAGCAAATTGAATTTTTGAAAAATTAGAAATAATTGCACTCAATCAAATTCAAACTTCGTTTGAATTTGGGTTTGGTTGAATTGCTACACACGAAATAAATTCGAGCATCCGCGATAGATTTTTTATTTTAAGAAAAATCCACTTCTTCAATCAGACTTGGTGTAGATAAAAATATCTAGAGCCTGTCTCTAGTTCATTCTGTCGGTCATATCAACCACTCGCATTAATTCTTTTAAATCGGTTATTCCAGCAATCACTTTTTGCAAACCATCTTCAACCATTGGAACAAATCCGTTTTTTAGAGCGTGAGTTAACATTACTTTTCTTCCGGCTCCTTCCATAACAAGCTCGTCAAGTTCGCGATCAAAGGCTAAAACTTCGCAAATTACAACGCGACCTTTATATCCGCCACGGCATTTTTCACATCCAACAGCTTTAAAAATTTTACTAACGCTGCTATGTCCAGAACCAAGAAGTCTTTTTTCAAAGACATCAACTGGCTGCTCTTTTTTGCAATGATTGCAAAGTTTTCGAGCTAAACGTTGGGCAACCAAGCAGATTAAAGATCCAGACATTAAATAATTTGGAACTCCAATATTCATTAAACGTGGAATTGCGCCCAAAGCATCGTTGGTGTGAAGCGAGGTATAAACTTGGTGACCAGTCATTGCGGCTTGAATGGCGGCAATTGCGGTGTCTTTATCGCGAACCTCACCAACCAGAATTACGTCAGGATCTTGGCGAAGCAAAGCTTTAATTCCCGAAGCAAAATCCATGCCAATATCGCTTCTAATATTTGACTGACGAACCAGTGGAATGTGATATTCAACTGGGTCTTCTAGCGTCATTATATTTTTGTCGATCGAGTTAATGAAATTTAGAATTGTGTAAAGTGTGGTAGTTTTGCCTGAACCAGTTGGACCAGTTAAGATGATTACGCCTTCGGGACGTTGTACTACTTTTTTGATTAAATTAATGCTGTGTTCAGAAAAACCCAATTTATCGAGCGATAAAATTGATTGCTTTTCATCTAAAATACGCATCACGATATTTTCGCTGTGAATTGTTGGTTGGGTCGAAACACGAAAATCAATTTTTCTGCCTAAAATTTCAGAGTTAATTCTTCCGTCTTGTGGTTTGCGGCTTTCGGCAATATTCATTCCCGACATAATTTTGATACGCACCGAAATTGCCGCCCAATAATCTTTGTGAATGCTGCGAATTTGAACTAATTTTCCGTCTATACGGTAGCGAATTCTCAAGAAAAGATTTTCTGGCTCAAAGTGCAAATCTGAAGCGCCGCGATGTACCGCATCGGTTAAAATACTGTCCACCAATCTTACCATTGGACTTTTATAGTCGCCTTTCAGCTGGGTTTCGTCGTTAATTTTTTGCGTTCCAGCACTTTCAATCTCTTTTAAAATTCCTTCAATCGACATTTCATAGTCGTAATATTGGTCGATAGATTGCAAAATATCGACCTCGGAAACATAAACTGGAGTAATGCGAAAATTTGGTGGAAAAAATTTGCGAACTTGATCAATTGTAACAATGTCAAAAACGTCGGACATGCCCACCACAATTGAATCGTGAGTATAAGAAACGGGAATTATTTTGTTGTTAGAAGCAAATTCTTTTGGAACTTTTTTAACCAATTTGGCATCAATTATTGATGATTTTATATCAAATTTTTTGATCCCACTTGTTTCGTTTAAAATTTCTCCCAAAACTCCTTCAGAAACAAAACCCATTTCAACCAAAATGGCGCCAACGGTTTTTGCTTCTTTTAATCGCGCTCTTTCTTTTAGGGCAATTATTAATTGATCTTCGGAGATAACTTTCTTTTCTATAAGTCTTGCTCCAATGTCGGAATTAGCTGGTGAAATTGGCATCTTTTTTAATGAAATTGAGTGTTTTTTAATAACCTATGCTAAATTTTTTAACCTCAGATTCAGCGAAGGTTCTATAGGAAAATAACTTTTTAAATAATGTTTTTGGCTCGCTTGATTGTCAAGAAACCTAAAATCAAAATCTTTTTTTATGTCTGTAATTGTTCGTTTTGCACCATCTCCAACTGGTTATTTGCATATTGGCGGAGCGCGCACCGCCTTATTCAATTATCTTTTTGCACGCCGAAATGGCGGCAAATTTTTGCTTAGAATTGAAGATACCGACGAACAAAGATCAACCGATTCTGCAATTAACGCAATTTTTGAAGGTCTTGATTGGCTTGGCTTGAAGCCCGATGAAAACTTTATTTTGCAATCAAAAAATTTAGCTCGTCATCAAAAAATTGTGCAAAAGCTGCTTGAAAAAAAACAAGCTTATTTTTGCTACACTTCGCAAGAAGAACTAGAAGAAATGCGCGCCGCTTCTGAAGCCAAAAATCAAGTTTTTCGTTTTAAAAGCCCGTGGCGAAACAAGTTTCAATCGCAATCTTCAAGCATAAAACCAGTTGTCAGAATTAAGGCTCCAATTGAGGGCGAAACCATAATTCGCGATTTGGTTCAAGGCGAAATTCGGGTTAAAAATTCTGAACTTGACGATTTAGTAATGTTGCGCGGCGATTCAACTCCGACTTACATGTTGGCGGTTGTGGTTGACGATTACGACATGAAAATTTCTCACATAATTCGCGGCGACGATCATTTAACCAACGCTTTTCGTCAAAAAATTATTTACCAAGCAATGGATTGGAAAGTTCCAGAATTTGCTCACATTCCGCTAATTCACGGTTCTGACGGCGCAAAACTTTCTAAACGCCACGGCGCAACTTCGGTGATTGATTATAAAAAAATGGGATATTTGCCAGAAAGCCTGCGCAATTATTTGTTGCGTTTGGGCTGGTCGCACGGCGATTCTGAAATTATTTCTGACGCGCAAGCGATTGAATGGTTTTCGCTTGATAAAGTTGGAAAATCGCCTTCGCGCTTTGATTTTGTAAAGTTGAGTTCGGTGAACAAATATTACATCAAAGAAAAAACCAACGAAGAGCTTTTTAAATTATTATTTGAACAAGGCGAAAATTGGTCTGAATTAGCAGAGTTTTCAAAGTTTGAGCCGATTAATTTAGAAGAAAAAACCAGAATTTTAAAAGCGATTAATTTTTGCAAAATATCTTCAAGCTTGCTTGGTGAATTGGCGGCTCGCGTTGTGATTTATCGAGATAAATTTACAAAAGATTTTGGCCAAGAAGACCAAAAAATTTTGGTCGAAAAAAAATCTTTAATCGCCGAATTGCAAAAAGTTTTTGACGATTTAGAAAATTTCAACCACAACGAAATTAAAAATTCTCTCGATAATTTTGCCGCCGCGCGTGCTTTAAAAATCAAAGATTTTGGCCCCGCGCTTAGAATTGCTTTAACTTATTCCGGTTCTTCTGCTGGCGGAATTTTTGACGTAATTGAAATTTTGCAAAAAACCGAAGTTTTGCGCCGAATTAAAAACGCCATTGCTAAATCAAATTCAAACTTCGTTTTGGTATAGTTTGATTTAAAAAAGCTTTTTTTCCTTCAATTTTGAAAGCGCGCAACACAAAATTGAACCTCACTTATTTTTTTTTACAAAAGCCTTTCCGCCAATCAAAACAAACTTTTAAGCAATGCCAAAAAATTTTCTTTTTACTTCTGAATCGGTTTCCGAAGGTCATCCTGACAAAATCTGCGATCAAATTTCAGATGCTCTTGTTGATGCTTATTTAACCAAAGATCCTTATTCCCGTTTAGCCATTGAAACATTTGCTACAACCAATCGCGTCATAATTGGCGGCGAAATTCGTGCTCCAGAAATTTCAAAAAAAGATGTTGAAAATATTATTCGCAGCACCGTCAAACAAATCGGTTACGAGCAACAAGGTTTTCATTGGCAAAATTTAGAAATCACCAACCTAATTCACGCCCAATCTGCGGATATTGCAATTGGCGTTGACGCAGCTGGCGCAAAAGATGAGGGCGCTGGCGACCAAGGAATTATGTTTGGCTACGCTTGCAGCGAAACCCCAAGCCTAATGCCCGCAGCCATTTATTATGCGCATAGAATTTTGCAAAATATTATGGACGCTGTGCGCGCGGGCGAGTTGCCAAATTTGGGGCCCGACGCCAAAAGCCAAGTCACTTTGCGCTACGAAAACGGCGCGCCAGTTTGCGCCGAAACCGTTTTGGTTTCAATTCAACATGTCGATGGCACAACGCAAAAACAAGTTCGCGACTTAATTCGCCCTTACGTAGAAAAATCTTTGCCCGCAAATTGGATGTGCGCTGAAGAAAAATTTTTGGTAAATCCAACTGGAAAATTTGTTATTGGCGGCCCCGACGGCGACGCTGGTTTGACTGGCCGAAAAATCATTGTCGATACTTACGGCGGCGCAGCTCCGCACGGCGGCGGCGCGTTTTCTGGAAAAGATCCAACCAAAGTTGATCGCTCCGCCGCTTATATGGCGCGCTATTTGGCAAAAAATGTGGTGGCGGCGGGTTTGGCAACAAAATGCACCATTCAAATTGCTTACGCAATTGGCGTTTCCAAGCCTTTATCACTTTATGTCAATAATCATAAAACCGGTGTTGTTGGTGAAGATTTGGTTAAAATTATCAACGAGTTAGTCGATTTAAGCCCGCGCGGAATCAGAAATCACTTGCAACTAAATCGCCCAATCTACAAACGCACCTCAACCTACGGACATTTCGGCAGAGAACCCGAATCTGACGGCGGCTTTTCCTGGGAAAAAACCGATTTGGCAGAAAAATTGAAGAAATTGGGGTAAATCAGAATCAAAAATCATAATCAAAATTTAATCCACAATCAAAGTCCCGCAATCAAAGTAATTTTTTTAGTTCGAACAAACTCCCTCTCCCCTTGCGTAAGAGGGTTGGGGTTAGGGGTTTGAAAGCCAACCAAAAATCCAAAAACCGCCAGTGATAAATTAAAATAATCGATACATGAACAATTTAACGATAAAAAATGGCTTTGTTGTTAATAGAGAATCAACCAAGTTGGAGTTTAAAGAAAGCTTTAGCAGAAATGTAAAATCATACATTAGAAGCATTTGCGCCTTTGCCAACAACAGCGGAGGGTGCATTGTGTTTGGAGTCAAAGACAAGCCTAAAGAGCCAATTGGCTTAGGAAATAAGTCGAAAGATTTTAGAGATTATGATGGAAAATTTTTAGAAGTAGAATTGCAAAATACTCTATCCACAAAAGTAGAATTTAAATTTACTGAATTTGCTCAAGTAATTAATGATGAAGAGGTAGAATTTGGAGTTTTGAAAATAGAGGAATCGCTTATAAAACCCGTGATTTGTAAACAAAATGACGGGAATGCAAAATTAAGAGCTGGGGCGATTTATTTTAGATATCATTCGCAAACTGAAGAAATAAAAGCTCAAGATTTGATGAGTTTAATTCAAAGAGAAAAGGACAAAGAAAAGGAGCTTTGGATAAAGCATATTACAAAGATTTCCCAAGTTGGAGTTTCAAATATCGGTGTATTTAGTTACGATGGAGAGATGTATGCAGGTGACAAAAAAATTATAATCGATAAAGACACGCTAGATAAAATAAAGTTTATCAAAGAAGGTCAGTTTGTTGAAAAAAATGGTGCGCCAGCCCTTATTTTAAAAGGGGAAATAAAGAATCTTAACACTCTAGAGATTCTGGAAAGAAATACTAATCCAAATATTAGCCATCCATATGAGGGTATTGGTAGCGTTGCAGAAGCAATACAAAAAATTACTGGAATCAAAGAAAAAATTATACCTGTCGAAAGTGGGTCTAAAAGAAAGAAATTCGGCAAATTCTTTGTGGGTGAAAAATCCTACTCAATAACTTATCTGCTATCGAAAATTAAAGAAAAAGAAGGGGTGGAGAGCGAAGAGAGTCTTTTTTGGAGTAGTGAAAAAGGAAACATAAAAAAATATAGTCAAAAATTTATTTTGTTATGCGAGCAATATTTCAAAGAACCTTCCAAATTTTTAGATTTAATTGATTAACCCCTTTTAAATTGACTAGTTAAAGATTTTAACACAAAAGCAAAAACAGAATAATCACAAACATGAACCTATTTCTAATCGCCATTGGTGGCGGGTTTGGCGCGGTGGCGCGGCATTTGTTGGTCGAGGCGATTACCAAGATTTCTGGCGGCGTTTTGGCAAAATTTCCCTGGGGAACTTTTGGCGTCAACGTTTTGGGCTCAATGTTGGCGGGCGTGCTTTATTATTTTGTGATCGAAAATTTTGATAATTTTGACCCGCGCTTAAAAAACTTTTTATTCGCTGGATTTTTGGGCGGATTTACCACTTTTTCGGCTTTTTCACTCGACTTTTTTCGCCTTGCAACTGCGGGGCAAATTTTGCAAGCCTTTATTTACGCAGCTTCAACCGTGTTATTGGCAATTTTGGCGTTATTCTTTGGCTTTTACGCCAGCAAATTAATTTTTTCTTAAAAATCGTGGCTTTAGTTCAAGTAAATCAAGAGTTTGAAAACCTTCGTCTGGATAAATTTTTGTGCAAAAAATTTGATATTTCTTTTGGG
>CANEUK010000018.1 GCA_947441695.1 Rickettsiales bacterium | reverse complement strand
GATCGCAGGCGATCTGTAATATATTTTCGAACAATCGCTTTTTTATGAAACAGGCACATTTTAATCGGAATGTTTCCAAGCAGCTTTCTGATATTGTTTGATGTTTAACCTCTTCTGCCATCGATTGTAACGCTTAGAATGATGTAATTAACTGATTTTAAGGCAATTAATCCTTCTCTAAAATCTTTGACCGATTCGGTTTTAATCTCTTTGAAATGAATCACTTTTTAACCAATCTTAAAAAAAACTAAAAAGCCATATTCTCGCCCGAAAAAAGTGGCTTCGATTAAAAGATTTATTGATTTAGAAGAATCGCCCAAATTTTTGTCCTACATGCCTTCAGAGGCATAAAACTTATTAAAGTCTTTGATTAACTTACAGATAAGAAACATCAAGATCCAAACAGATTTCCAAGATTGTTCTGTTGCCACAAAGCAACTATTTTTATAGGCTTTGAGTTAGTTTGTTTTTTTGCCTCTTTTATTAAACCCACTGATAAAAAAACGAGCTACATTTGAACTTATTTTTACCTACTTACGCTGCCATTTTTTTTGACTGTTTTTTGACCACATTTGGCGCGGTTTTTTAATCATTTTTGTTGATACAGCGGTGTTGGATTTTGAATTGAGAAAAACTCAACTTTTTGAAGTCAATTTTGCTCAAATCAAAATTTCCAAAATTTCGTCTATTATTCAAGGCTTCTAAACCACCTATTTAATTTCAAAAATTGCATCAATTTCAACCGAAACGCCGCGCGGAAGAGATCCCGATCCAACTGCGGCGCGCGCATGTTTGCCAGCTTCGCCCAAAACTTCAACCATTAAATCAGAAGCGCCATTGGCAACAATTGGATGATCGGTAAAATCGGCGTCGCCATTTACAAAAACTCCGAGTTTTACGCATCGAACCACGCGCTGCAAATCGCCTTCGCACGCCGCTTTAACTTGCGCCAAAAGATTAATCGCGCAAAGGCGCGCCGCTTTTTTGGCATCTTCAACTGAAATTTTTGAACCAACTTTTCCAACAAATTTCACTTCGCCATTTTCAATTGGCAATTGACCAGAAATAAAAACTTGGTCGCCCGATTTGACAAATCCAACATAGTTTGCAACTGGCGCCGCCGGCGTTGGTAGAATGATTCCAAGCGCTGATAATTTTTCTTCGATTTTTGACATTTTGCTCCGATTTTTTGGTTAGTATTCATTAATTACATCGAGCAAGTATAATCTTAGACGCATTGCCCGTGGCGAGACTTGAAACATTTTTGACATTTCTTCTATTGTGCTTTTTTCGTCGCCATTTTGATTTCTGTAAGTTTCTGCAAAAATTTCTTTTACTTTGTCTTCTGGCATTAGAATTTCTGCGGCAAAAGCATTTGCCTCCTGCTCTTGCTCTTCGGTGATTCCTTCAGATTGATATTGAGTTGAATCAGAAATGCTGCCCAGTTTATCTATACTATTCTTGTGAAGAACAAAATGAGCCAGTTCATGAGCCATGGTAAATCTTTTTCTGTAATAGTGATCAGAACCCAAAATAAGAATTTGATAATCATCGCCGTTTTTTCTGATTTCACCAATAAAATCACCACTGGTCGAAGATCTGTTAGTTCCCCTAGCAATCTCGCTAGAAGATGCATTCTTGTTTAAAGATATACCCTGACCCTTGATTAATCTTTCTATGTTCACTGCAATCTCGCTAGAAGATGCATTCTTGTTTAAAGATATACCCTGACCCTTGATTAATCTTTCTATGTTCACTGGTATTGTTCCTACCAACTCTAGTTCTTTTAATATTGAAGACATTTTTTCCCTCCGATTTTTTTATTTATCTTGTATAACTTCAGCCCAGTTTTTAGGGGCTTTTTTGCTGCTAACTTTTTTTTCAGAAGCGTTTCTGATTTCATTTTTCTCCTCGTTAAGATCTACTTTTCTGACATGATTTTCTGCAACCTCTCTTGCGACATCGCGAGCAATTGCCTCTGAAGTCTCTTTAATATGTAAAAATCCAAAAACCGCTCCGAAGCCAATAACTATTCCAAACAAAGTAAGTAGCAAAGAAATCGTATCAAGCCTTCCGAGCTGATTGGCGTAAGAAATATCGTCCAAAACATTTTCTAAATTTCTTACTTCCTTTTTACAATTTTCATTAACGCATTTTGGATTAAAAGAAATCTCATTTTTGATCGTATCAATTACTAATTTTTTTGTTGAATTTGGCAGATCAAATTCTTGAATTTTAAAATAAAAAAGATGCAAGATTATTTGTATTAAAAGCAAGAAAGATAAAGTTGCGGGGCTATTAATAACTTTCTTAATATTCTCAATATTCATAGATTTAAAATTTGTTTCTTGATGTTTTTCTTAAATTTTTTTCTTTCCGTCAACTTGGGTTTTGTTGATTATTTTTAAAAAAATCATCTCCCCACAATCCCCAATTTTTCAAACAATTTTTTATCGCGCTCCATTTCTGGATTTGACGTGGTTAATAATTTTTCGCCATAGAAAATTGAATTAGCTCCCGCCAAAAAACACAAGGCTTGAGTTTGCTCATTCATATTTTCGCGGCCAGCCGATAAACGAACCGCCGATTTTGGCATCAAAATTCTGGCAACGGCAATTGTTTTGATAAATTCAAATTGATCTAATTCCTCAACTTTATCCATCGGCGTTCCCGCAACTTTTACCAACATATTAATTGGAACCGATTGCGGATGCGTTGGTAAATTTGCCAAAATAATAAGCATTTTGGCGCGATCTTCAAGTTTTTCTCCCATTCCAACAATTCCGCCGGAACACACGTTTAATCCCGCTTCGCGCACATTTTTTAAAGTGTTTAGGCGATCTTCAAAATTGCGCGTTGTGATAATTTCGGAATAAAATTCTGGCGAAGTGTCGATATTGTGATTGTAATAATCCAAGCCCGCTTCTTTTAGTTTTTTACTTTGTAAATTGCTCAACATTCCAAGCGTCATGCAGGTTTCAAGCCCTGTTTTCTTGACTTCGTCGATGATGTTGCAAATTTTATCAACGTCGCGATCGTTCAAATTTCTCCACGCCGCGCCCATGCAAAACCTTGAAGCGCCTGCTTCTTTGGCTGATTTTGCGGCATCTAAAATTTTATTAATTTCCATCAAAGATTCTTTTTCCAGCCCCGTGTTGTAATGCGCTGATTGCGGACAATATTTACAATTTTCCGGACAAGAACCAGTTTTAATGCTTAAAAGCGTGCTGATTTGAACTTTATTTTGGTCGTGAAATTGGCGATGAATTTCGGCGGCCTTAAAAATCAAATCGTTAAACGGCAAAGCAAAAAGTTGCAAAACTTCTTCAACGCTAAAATCGTGACGCTCGATGAAGTTGTTAGACGAAAACAAAATTTCTTCAGCGTTTTTTTGGCAATTTTCTTTCATGATTTTTTGGGTTGTAAAAAAATAAAACTTATTGCAAATGCAAAGATTGGCTAAAAGTTTTTAAATAGCTCGCGCAAGCAATTCACAATTGCCTAAATTTAAAAAAGTTTGAATTTATTTCCAAAAGATAAGGCATTTAAACAATTCGCCCATTTGATTTGAGTCAATCAAGCGGTCAATAGACGAATTTATTTCGGCAGCTTTTTTGGGGTTTTTTTCCAGCAAAATTTTGCGACGCTCTTCAATTTCAAGGCTTTTTAAAAACTCGCTTTGCGAAACTAACGAAGAATTTAAGCCTTGGTTTTCTACAATTTTTTGTAAAATTTTAAAGTCAACTTGAGCGGTAATATCGCATTTAGGCGCGTTTTCCAAAACACTAACTTTTTGATGATTTTTAACCGCCTGAAAAGTGTTGAAAAACTTATTTTCTAAATATCCATAGTCAAAATTAACGGCAATTCCGCCAAACTTTTTTAAAGCCTCGCAAAGTTGTTTGACAAAATTTCTTGCTAAAAAACTAACTTCAAAAACCGCTCCAATTGGCGCAAGACAGCTAATTTCTTTTTCGATAAAATCGTGAGCTTCTTTGTTAAAAGGTGCCAAAATAAATTTTTTTTGCGCCACCAATCTTTCGCGCCAACCAATTTCGGTAAACACAAATTGATCGATGGCAAAGCAATCAAAAAGCTCGTTGCTTAAGAAAAAAATCTGCGCTTCGTCATTTTTAAAACTCAAAAAATCATCAAAATTTTCATGCCAATTAATTTGAAATTTATCAGCAAAACCAGCCAAATTTTCTTGTTGAGCCAAACGCAAAACTTTGCCAATTTCTATGATGTGAAAAGTTGCGCATTCAATAAATTCAAGGGCTAAAGAATTTTTTTTGTCGGCCAGTTTTTGTATTGTTTGCAAAATATCGCCAAATAAAGTGCCGCGACCCGCGCCCATTTCTACAAAAGCAATTTTTTTTGGGGAAATTGGCGTTTTTTTCAGTGCAAAAATTTGCAAAAAATACGCCGCCACAAGCTCGCCAAAAACCTGTGAAATTTCTGGCGCGGTAATAAAATCAGAATTTTTTCCGATTGGATTTTTTGTGCAATAATAGCCGCGCTCTTTGTCAAAAAGAGCGTTTTGCATGAAGTTAGAGATTTTCATTTAAAAAACTAAAAACTTTATTGCGAATGCAGTGATTTACTGAATGCGCAGCAACTTAAAATTAAACCCAAATTTAAGAGAATTTTGATAAAAAATAATTTTATGAAAGAGGCTTTAAATCAAGCTCTTATCGCCTTTAAAAAAGACGAAGTTCCGGTTGGAGCGATTATTGTTGAAAATGGAAAAATTATTGCCGCTTCTCACAATCAAAATCTAAAATTATCAGATCCAACCGCTCATGCAGAAATTTTGGTTTTGCGCCAAGCGGCAAAAATAAAAAATTCTTCAAGACTTGACGAATGCGATATTTACGTGACTCTCGAACCTTGTTCTATGTGCGCTTCGGCAATTTCTTTAGCAAGAATTAAGCGGGTTTATTATGCAGCTTCTGATCAAAAATTTGGCGCGGTTGAAAATGGAGCAAGAATTTTTTGCAGCTCTTCGTGTCATCATAAACCCGAAATTTATTCGGGAATTTTTGAAGAAGAGTCAAAAAAAATGCTTCAAGATTTTTTTAAATCAAAAAGATAAGCCAAAACATAAATTGGCATCAACAAGACCCGCCACTAAATTTTCAATCATTTCATCATCGTGTAAGTGCGTGGTTGTAATGCGCAAACGTGCGTCGCCTTTGGCAACGGTTGGATAATTAATGTTTTGCAAGTAAATGTTAAATTTCTGTAAAAGATGTTGAGAAATGGCTTTGGCTTTGACTGAATCACCAACTAAAACCGAAATAATGTGTGAATTATTTTCAAAAATTTTAACCCCGTTTTTTTGTAGCTTGGCTTTGATTTTTGCTACATTTTCTTTCATTTTTAAGCGTTCTTTTTGGCTGGTTTTAAGATAAGAAATGTTTGCAATGGTTGCTGCGGCGTTTGCTGGCGAAATAGCGGTGCTAAAAATAAATCCCGAGGCAAAACTTCGAATGGCATCGATAATTTCAGCTTTTGCAACAATGTAGCCGCCAATTGTGCCAAAAGCCTTGGCAAAAGTTCCTTGAATGATGTCAATTTTTTGTGCCAAACCCAATTCTTCGCAAAGTCCGGCGCCTTTTTTTCCATAAAGACCAACCGCGTGAACTTCGTCAATAAAAGTTAGTGCGCTATATTTTTCTGCCAAATTAACAATTTCGGCAATTTTGCCAAAGTCGCCATCCATTGAATAGACTGATTCGGCAATGATTAATTTGGCTTGAGACGAAGAATATTTTTCCAGCAATTCTTGCAGATGCATCATGTCGTTGTGGCGAAAAATCTCTTTTTTAGCTCGACTATTTCTAACGCCCGAAATGATTGAAGCATGATTTTTTGCATCAGAAAAAATCATTAAATCAGGAATTATTTTTGCTAAAGTTTGAATGGTTGCATCGTTTGCAACATAGCCCGAAGTGAATGTTAGAGAGGCTTCGGCTTCGTGAAGTTCGGTTAGTTCTTTTTCTAATTTTACCACTTCGCCGTTGGTTCCAGAAATATTTCTAGTTCCGCCTGCGCCAACTCCGTGAAGTTGCAAAGCCTTAGTTGCGGCAGCAATTGCCGCTTCGCTTTGTCCCATTGCTAAATAATCGTTTGAACACCAAACCACAATTTTTTGACCGTTTAAATTGTTGATGGCGTAAGGAAATTGTCCGCGAATGCGCGAAATATTTAAAAATTCGCGATAGCAATTTTGAGCGCGAAGATTGGCAATTGAAGATTTGAAATAATTAATCATTGGCTTGATTTGGTATTTGTTTTTTTGGCAGCACAATAATCACGCCGCATAAAATCACCAACGAGCCAATAATTACCCAAAAATCAATCACTTCGTCAAAGACAAAATAAGAGATAATTGAAATAAAAATTAAGCGCGTGAAGTCAAAAGGTTGAACTATTGATAAATCGGCTTTGGCATAAGATTTTGCCATAAAAATTACGGTTAAATTCGAAACTAATCCAAGCGCAAAAAATGCTAAAAAATTTTCAAAATTTATTGGTTTAAAATGTGTAATAGCAAAAGGAATTGAAAAAATAAAAATCATCAAAGCCATATAAGCCGCAATGGTTTTGGGCTTTTCGGTTTTGGTCATCACTTTGATTGTAAGATTTGAAATTGCCCAAGAAATCATCGAAGCAAAAGAGTAAAAATAAGCTGGATTAAACTCTTTAAATCCGGGGCGCAAAATTATCAAAATACCCAAAAAACCAAGAAATCCGCCAACTAAAGTTTTGGCTTGAGCTTTTTCTTTGAACAAAAAAATTGCCGCAATTGTGGTTAAAATTGGCGTAATAAAACTAAGAGAAACCGCTTCAGATAAAGGTAAAACCGTTATTACGTGAAACCACACCAACATTGAAAAAGCTCCGTTAATGCCTCGAAAAATATGTAAATGAGGTTTGGTGGTTTTTAAAATTGCTTTGTGATTTTTAAAAATTTGTGGCGCAAACATTAAAAACGCAAAGAGATTGCGCATCATCACAATAAAAAAAACATGAAATTCTTGAGATAAAAAGCGAACTAGCGAAACCAAAATTGAGCCAAAAAAACACGCAATAATGATGTAAAAAATTGCTTTGTAGTTTTTCGAAATATTTTTAAAAAATGGCGTCTTCATCGCAAAATATTTTTGTAAAAACCAATCGCATTTTCATCGCAAGTAATGCGTTCAAAATTGATCGATTCAATAAAAACACCTTCAAGTGATTTTGCTCGCGATAGCGCCACATAAGCTTGTCCGGGGCTAAAAACATCAGATAAATCGCAAGAAATCTTGTCAAGAGTTAAACCTTGCGCCTTATGAATTGTAATTGCCCAAGCTAAAACTAGCGGAACTTGCGAAACTCCAGCCTCAACCAAAATAGCTTTTTTTTCTTCGTCATATCTTTCAATTAGCCAATCTTCGGGCGCAATTGTAAGAATTTTTCCATTGGCAAATTCAACCAACGGATAAGATTTTTTTGGGCTAAAACTGCGAATAATTCCAAGCGAACCGTTGATTATTCCTTCTTTTTGATAGGTGTTTTTTATCATCATTACTTGCGCGCCAACTTTTAATTTTAAGAATTGAGGCGCGAGACAGTTTTTTTGCAAAAATTCGATTTTGTAGGGGTCGCCAAAATATTTGGCTTCGCTAGAAATTTCTTGGCGAGGAATTTTTTTTAATTCTTCGTGATTGATTTTTTCAACTTTGGCGTTGTGAGTAGTTAGAATTGTTGGTTTGATTGCCAAATTTTTATCAATGGCGCCTATTCTTGAACTTAAAGCTTCGCGATCACTTGAATCAAGCTTGTTGAAGCGCAAATTATTTAAAATTTTAACAAATTTTTGGTCGGATTGGCGAAAGATTTTTTCCAAAACAAAATTGTGTAAATTAAGTTTTTTCCAAGCTTCTGATTCAAAGCAAAAGTTAAAATTATTATTACCGCGATTAACTGGCGGAAGTTGCAAAAAATCACCAAAAAGCAAAATTTGAATGCCGCCCATTGGCAAATTATTTTGACGCACGCGCTGAAAAACTTGGTTTAAAATTTCGAAAACCTCTGCCGAAATCATCGATATTTCATCAATCGCCAAAGCTCTTGCTTGCTTGATGCGACGCCTAACGCGAACTGCTTTGGCACTAAAAATATTTTCTATAATTTGGTCAATTGGCAAATTTGCTAAACCAATGCCCGACCAAGCATGAATAGTTGAGCCACCAATATTTACCGCAGCAATTCCGGTGCTGGCGGTGATTTCTAGACCATATTGACCGTAATTTCTTTTGAGAAGGTTTAAAAGATAAGATTTGCCGCTACCAGCGCCGCCAGTGACAAAAATGTTTTTGCCAGCTTCGAAAGCCGTAATTACTTGAGATTGTTCAAGTGAAAGTTCGTTGAAATTAAGAGATTTTGAGTTTGAGAGTTCGATAATTTTGCTCATAAAAAAGCCCCTCATTTTTTGAAGAATGAGGGGCTAGAATTTTTTGATTTTACTTTTTGCGAGCTTTAGCAACTTTTTCTTTCATTGCCGAAAGTTCAAGCGCGCCTGGAATTAATTCTTCTTCAATCACAAATCCAGGAGTTCCGTTAATTCCAATTGAACCTCCAAGAGCCAAGTTTTCTTGAAGTTGTTTGTTAATTTTTTCTTGGTCATCTTTTAGAATTTTTGTTAGCTTTTCAATGTTAATTCCAACTGATTCGGCAATTTTTAGTGCCGCATCTTTGCCTCTTTCGTTAGATTTCATCAAAGCTTGGTGAAATTTTTGATAAGATTTTGGATCTAAATTGTGAACCGCTAAAGCAACGCTCGACATTTCCACTGAAGGCGCGCCAAGAATTGGGAATTCTTTGTAAATAATTCTAATTTTTTTGTCTTCTTTTAGTAGTTCTTCAACGGTGGATTCGGCTTTTTTGCAATAGCCGCAGGCATAATCAAAAAACTCAACAATTGTTACGTCGTAGTTTGATGGGCTAAAAGAAGGCGATTTTTTATCGAATAACTCATTTTTTTTAACCCCAATGTTTTTTTGAGCATCTTTCATTTGCTCTTCCATAGCTTTTTTTTGCATGTTGGCAACTGATTGAATAATGGCTTGAGGATTAGCTTCAATCCACTTTGCAACAACTTCTTCAACATCTCCAACGGTTTTAATTTCTTTTCCTTGATCTAGGCCGCTACTTTTGACTTCTTGGCTTGATTCTTCTTTTAAACTTCCAGCTTCTTTCTTTTTCAAAAAAGAATAAGCAGCGATAACGATTAAAGAAATTACGATTAAAATTGAGATTATTTTTAAAAGAGAAGGCTTGTTGCCCAAGTTTTGTTTGATAAATGACATAAGGAAATAAAATGGATTTTTTTTAAAAAAAGAAGAATTGCTCGAAAAAAAGGCAGCTTAATAAAAAGCCAACTTAAAATAATCTTTAATTGAAATGCAACCAAACTTTTTCATTGAAAATAATTATTCAAATTTATTAATCGCAGGAATTGATGAAGCAGGTCGAGGTTCGTTGGCTGGACCAGTTGTAGCTGCTTGCGTGATTTTAGATCGCAACAACTTTCCAGATGGAATTAACGACTCAAAAAAGCTAACAAAAATCAAGCGTCAAAAAATTTTTTTTGAACTAAAAAATAAGGCAAAGTTTGGTGTTGGAGTAGTTGGAGAAGAAATAATCGACAAAATTAACATTCTTCAAGCAAGCAAATTGGCAATGCATTTGGCGTTAGAAGATTTGCAAAAAAAATATCAGGTTTTTGTTCAGGTAGTTTTGGTGGACGGAAATTTTATTCCTTTTTTAAAACAAGATAAAATTTCTGATATTATTTCAGTTGTAAAAGGCGATCAAAAAAGCCTTTCAATTGCTGCGGCTTCAATTGTTGCCAAAGAAACGCGCGATGAAATTATCAAACAATTTCACGATAAATATTCGCAATTCGGTTTTGATAAAAATGCTGGATATGGCACCAAATTTCATTTGGAAAAAATTCGCGAATTTGGCGTTTGTCAAATACATCGAAAATCTTTTGAACCAATAAAATCAATACTTCATGCTGGTAATTAAAGAATCGCAATCTGACGCGGTTGAAATAGCTTGTAAATTTTTACACTTAGGAAAAGCAATTTCTTTTGCTACTGACACAGTTTATGGAATTGCGGTTGACGCTAGTAATTTTAAGGCTGTAGAAGATTTGTATAAAGTTAAAAAACGCGACACAAAAAAACCTATAGCAATTTTTTTAAAAGATTTGCGCTTGGCAAAAGAAATATTTTATTTTGACGATGTGGCGCAAAAAATTGCTGAAAAATTTTTACCAGGAAAGCTTACTTTGGTTCTAAAAACCAAGGCTGAAGCCGTTAAAAAGCTAGCAAAAAATCTCAATCAAAATAGTGATGAATTTTTGGGATTTAGAATTGTTGAAAATAATTTTATTCAAACTTTGTTAGAAAAATTTGATGGAATTTTAGCGGTAACTAGTGCTAATTTATCTGGCGACAAGCCCGCAAATAGCTCGCAAGAAGTTAAAAAATATTTTGCCAAATCTAGTCTTGTTGCTTTGTTGGTTGAAGGTGAGAATTCTGATTTAAAAAATTCTGAAGCCTCAACTGTTGTTAAAATTTTTAATCAAAAAATAAACATTTTGCGTCACGGCGCCATTAAAGAATCAACCATTTTAAATTTTCATGAAAGTTTTTGAATTACTGCGCAACCCTTTGATTAAATATCCGGGAATTATTTTGGTAATCTATTTTGGTTTATTTTCTAACAAAGAAAATCCTGACTCGCTTGGTAATCGACTTTCCGCAGAAGCGGTTAAGAAAAATTTTAACGAAATGCAAGAAAAGGGAAAATTTATCGCAACTAATATTAAAGCGGCCAAAGATTTTGAGGCTCAAAGGCTGCAAGCCGCATCAAGCAATTCTGAAATTATAGTTAAAGAAGATTTAGAAATTGGCACTTCGCAAGAAGAAATTTCTTGCGGTGATGGGGTTGAAATTTCTTATGGAATTTACGACTTAAGCGGCAAACAGCTTGAATTTGTTGAAAAAAATTCTTTAGTTGTTGGTAGCAAAAAGAATGTTTTAATTGAACAAAATATTGTTGGAGCAAAACTAAATGGAATTAGGATTATCAAGATTCCAAGATATTTTAAATCTGATGACCAAAAGCTAATAAACCTCTTAAATTTCAGCAATTCTGACCTAAAAATTCAGATTACAATCTTGGCATTAAAAAAAGATGATGGCACTTCGGGAATTTATTGCACAGAGAAATCAATTGAAAACCAAAACTCAGAAAAATGAAAAAATCTCACGACTCGACGGTTAAATTTCTTTGCGATTACTTGCCGTTAATTGTTTTTTTTATTTGTTATAAATTTGTTAAAAGCAACAATCCGTTGGCTGTGGCAACTATTTTTATGATTATAGCTACAGTTTTTTCGTTGGTCTTTTCTTATTTTTTAAATAAAAAAATTTCGAAAGTAACTTTGTTTTCGGGGTTTATTTTGGCTGTTTTTGGAGGTTTAACGATTTTTTTGCACGACGAAACTTTTATCAAAATTAAGCCAACAATTATCAATTTGATTTTTGCGATAATTTTGTTTTACGGATTTTTCGTCAAAAAGCCTTTTTTATCTTATTTGCTGGGCGAACAACTTAAAATGAGCAATGTTGCGTGGCTTACTCTCTCATTGCGTTGGGCGTTTTTTTTTCTGTTTTTAGCTATATTAAATGAAATAATTTGGCGTGGATTTTCTACTGATTTTTGGGTGAAGTTTAAGGTTTTTGGCATGATGCCAATTTCGTTAATTTTTACCTTCTCTCAAGCTCCTTTTATTTTTAAGCAGGTTAAAAATTACCAAAATTCAAACGAAGCTTGAGTTTTAAGCGACCCTTAATTTTTCAATTTATAGCCAAATTCTTTCAAAAGTCGAATTTGATTTGGCGAAAAAAAGTTTGGTTTTTTTAGACGTCATTCAAAAAACTTTTAAGTAATTTTGCTCTTTTTGGATGTTGTAGTTTTTTTAAAGCTTTTGCCTCGATTTGTCTAATTCTTTCACGCGTAACTGAAAATTGTTTGCCTACTTCTTCCAAAGTGTGATCCGTCACCATTCCAATACCAAAGCGCATTCTAAGAACTCTTTCTTCTCGGGGAGTTAGGGAAGAAAGCATTTGAGCGGTAACCTCTTTTAATTTAGAATGCGAAGCTGCATCAAACGGCAAAACCGCAGTTTTGTCTTCGATAAAATCGCCAAGAACGCTGTCTTCGTCATCACCAGAAACTGGAGATTCTAAACTTACTGGATCTTTTGAGGTTCT
>CANEUK010000017.1 GCA_947441695.1 Rickettsiales bacterium | reverse complement strand
TCTCTTGATAGTGCTAACTTTGTCTTTTTGGTAAAAATTTGTTCAGAAAATGACGCTGTATCACTTGATACAGCTTACATTTTCAGTCGCAATTTTTCCTCAAAAATACTTCGTTATCACTATCAAGAGATAGATGTTTTGGTATAATTAAAAATTACTCAAATTCGACCATAAGTCGAATTTGATTAGGTATAGAAATTAATAACTAATTTTAAGCTATGTCAAAAAATTCTAGGATAGAAAATATAGAAGCGGATCTTAGTAAATCAGATTCGCAAGGACACAATATTTCGTTATGCATTAAGCAAGGAAATAAGCCCAATCAACAAGATTCAGGGTTTGTTGGTATTTTGCCCAATTTTGATAAACAAAAAAATGCCGAAGAAATTCTACGAGAAGCGATAAAAAAAACCGAATCCAACCACAAAGAGTGTTTAAAAGGCACAACAATATGCAGCGCAATTATTAGCAACCAATCAATTGTTGTTGCAAATCTTGGAGATTCGCGGGCAGCCGGAATCTTTAAGGTAAAAGGTTTTTTTGGCGATAGATTTATTTCTGTTCTTTTTAGCCAAGATCATGATTTTAGCGTTCAAAGAGTTAGAAAATATGTCAAAGAAAGAGGAGGAATAATTTCTCCTGACAAAGGAATTGATGTGGTTAATAAAAAATTAGAAATGGGCGGCGCGATTGGCGATCTTAGCGTTATAGAAGAAGGTAAAAAAGATTGTCTAATTAGAAATCCAGACATTCTTTCTTTTGATTTAGAAAGCTTATGTAAAAAAATTGGTATTAAAAAAAGCGACGTAATTGATTTAGATTTGATGGTGAGTTGCGATGGATTGTGGAATTTGAAAAATGGAAAAATGAAATGTGATTTCGAGGTTGATGTTAAAGAAAATGGTGAACAAGAACTAAAAAACAAAGCCAGCTACTTTTCTAAATTCTCGTTTCGCAAAAATCTTTCTGATATTAAAAAATCTTATAACTCTTATCTTAAAAAAATTGGTTCAGAAAAAGAGATTGAAAGTTTTGCCAATTTTGCCTGTCAATATGCTTTAAAAAATGGCTCTCGCGACAATGTTTCTGTTGCGCATTTAACCTATTTTAAAAATGAGCAATTGAATGATTTGCTGGCTCCCAATCAAAAAATTATAGCAACAATTTGTGATGGTCACGGAATGGGAAAAGAATATAGTAAAGAAGATTCAGTTAGCGAAATTGATAAGAAAGGTTGGGGCGGTGGAAATGTTTCCAATTCGGTTTCCGCAGATGTTTATGTTTCTTGCGGGGTTATTGAGCTTCCGGGTTGTGAAATTGATCCAAAAAAACAAGGATTTTTGTATGAATTAATCGCCTTAAGAGGTAGCAAAACTAATGTAGAATCTTTTGCAATTGATGATGAGCAGCTCGATAAAAATTTAAAAGTTTTTGCTGATGATAAGAAACCCTCTTTTAGTCCGGTCTTAAAGGATATGGAAAGTCAATCTTCATCAATAAAAGCAAAACAAATTTAAAATAAACTCTGTTTTTAGCGAATTTGACTTTGATTCAAGCGCAATCAGCGTTTTTTTTATTACGAAACTTTGATGTTATATTTTTTCCCTAAATAATTTTCGATTGATCTTCTTTCGTCGGTTGTAAGCGATCTGGTAAAAATTATTACTTCGCCAATATCTCCATTAAAAAAATTACTTGTAGCATATCTTCCTAAGGCAGCTCCCGCAAAACTGAAAATTCGGTTTTGATTTATGTTAGACGCAACAAGGATTCCATTTAGCCAATATCTTTGTCCAATTCCACTAACACTACTTAAACTTACAACATGAATTCTTGGAATTGGCGTGCCATAAGATGGAATGCTAGCATTAACTCCATTGTTATATTGCGTAGAAGTGAATGTGCCATTTAAGCGGTAGCCAATAGCTAAGTTAGAGTTGTTTGCTGAAGTTGAATTTCCGCCAATAAAATAGTTGGTTGATTTGTTGCTCCGTCTTTGTTCAACAACAAAAACTGTGTAATTGGTGTTTAATAAGTTACTGCCATCAAAATTTAAAAAGTCGTCATTACCGTCAAATCTTACCGCCGGAATTGCACCGTTAAAAACATTTTCATAAAACTTGGGCTGATTTGCCACAATTGATTGAGAGGCATTATTGGGGGGTGAAATATTTTGATTATTATACCAAGTGCTAATGTTGGTTGCGTCTTGCGCCTCGCTTTTGACAAAGCTGCTTTCTAAAGAAGTTTCAAGCCACAAAACTAAATCAGGAATGTCTAAAATTCCTGAATTTTGTGTTAAAGTTTGAGCGTTTGAAAGGCGAGATTTACTAAGCAAATAATTTCCTTTAACTACGCCAAGCAAAACAACGCTAATAATTAAAATAATCACCGAAAGCTCCACTAGCGAAAAAGCTTTTTTGTGAAATTTTTTCATCAAAATTATTTTGCTAAAAAGTTTATTGGACCCGCAGCGCGACCATGAATGAATTGATCTAAATAAGCGTTTCCAGAAGAATACATTTCTTTGACATCGCCAAACCAAATTATTTTTCCTTCATAAAGCATGGCAATTTTATCGGCAATTTTGCGAGCCGATTGCATGTCGTGAGTAATTGTGATTGTAGTGGCGCCAAGTTGTTTTGAATTGTTAATTATCAAATCATTAATCACGTCGGCCATTATTGGATCAAGTCCAGTTGTGGGTTCGTCAAAAAAAATAATTTCGGGATTGGTGGCAATTGCGCGAGCCAGTGAGGCGCGTTTTTGCATTCCGCCAGAAAGTTCTGACGGAAAAAGATCGGCGGTTTTTTCGCTCAAACCAACCAATTCAAGCTTTTGTAGCGCAATTTTACGAGCGTCTTTTTTGTTAATTTTTTTTTGATTTAGTAGCCTAAAAGCAACATTTTCCCAAATTGAAAGCGAGTCAAAAAGCGCGCCGCCTTGAAATAAAAAGCCAAATTTTTCCATGAGTTTGTCACGATTTTTATTGGCAATGTTAGAAACTTCGTTTCCATCAATTTTAATACTTCCAGAACTTGCCAAAATTAGCGTGGCGATAATTTTGATTAAAACCGATTTGCCGCTTCCCGAACCTCCTAAAATCACAATTGATTCGCCTTCTTTGGCAACAAGATCAATTCCGTTTAAAACCTTTTTTTCGCCAAAACTTTTGGTCAAATTTTTGATGAGTAATTTTTCGGTCATTTTTTATAAATCGAGTTCAAGCTAACAAATTTTGGCTGGTTTTGAATTTGGATAATTTTGTGTTTTAAGCGTCAATTTCTTGGTTGCCGTGGTTGTAGCGATTTTTTTTAATTTAGATTTTGAAGCTAAATTTAGTTTATTTTTTGACTTCGTTTAACTTTTTTTCGACTAATTTTTTGATAGTTTCGTAATCAACATAACCTTCAGAAATTTCGCCATTAACAAAAAAAGTTGGTGCCGATTTTAATTGCAAAACCTTAGAAGTTTCAATCCGTTGGGTCAAAAATTTCTCCTGCAATTCTTTGTTGCTAATGCAAGACTTAAAGCTCTCTGAACTCATTCCGTCAAGCTTGGAAATTGCTTCTAGTTTGTCGATATATTTTTCGTCAAAAGCCCAAGAATCTTGAGTTTTAAACAAAGCTTTGATGGTAGAATAATATTTTTCGGTTGCTTGCAATTTTTCATCTTGAGCTTGACAAGTCGCAAACATTGCGGCACTTAGAGCAGCTTGGTTTAGTGGAAAGTTACGAAAGACAAACTTAGCTTTGTTTGAATCGATATAATCGGTTTTTAGTTTTTCGAAAGATTCGCGAGCAAAAGAAGCGCAATGTGGGCAAGAAAGAGAGGCATATTCTATGATTGTAACAGGCGCGTTTTGATCGCCCAAAACAAAGTCGTTAGAATTAATTTTTAATAAATCGCTATTTTCGCGAGCTTCTTGTGGTTTTGAAGCGGCTTCGTTTACGGCGGCACTTACAGAATCTTGAGCATTTTGCGCCGGTTTAATTTCGTCAGCGTTTTGAGCTTCGTATTTAAAAGAAGTTTTAGTTTTGTAGTTGTGAGCTACAAGCGCGCCAAATCCAGCTAATAAAAGTGAAGCAAGGGCAAGAATTACGAGTTTTTTAGATTTTTTTTGCATATTTTTTTTGATTTTAAAAGTTGACTGCGAAACACCTGATTTAAAGATTAAAAATAAATATTTTTCAAAGCTCAATAATTAAGTTAATAAAATTTATGAAAGATTTGATTTCGGTTTTTATTATTACAAAAAATGAAGCAGACCGAATTTTTGACGTAATAAATGCCGTAAAAAAAATTGCTGACGAAATTTTGGTAATCGATTCGGGAAGCGCCGACGAAACCTGTCAAATAGCTGTTAAAGCTGGTGCCAAAGTAATGTTTAACGAGTGGAATGGTTATGGAGCGCAGAAAATTTTTGGCGAAAACCAGTGTAAAAATAAGTGGATTTTAAATCTTGATGCCGACGAAGAAATTTCGCCCGAATTATGCCAAGAAATTGATGATATTTTTGCTAAAAATTTGCAGCAAAATTTTTATGGTTTTCGAGTTAAAATTGTTAATAAATTTCGTTTTGAAAAACATCCAAAAAAATTGGCTTATTTTTACAATCAATTGCGCCTTTACAACAAAGATTTTGCCGGATTTAAAAGTAGCGCGGTTCACGATTCGGTTGAGTTAAAAGAAAAAAATCTACAAAAAATTGGTCAACTAAAAAACATAATTTATCACCAATCTTTCCGCTCTTTTTCACATTGGATTGAAAAAATAAATTCCTATTCTCAAATGCAGGCGCAAGATAGTTTTGCCAAAAAAAAATGCCCATCACTTTTAAAAACTTTTGCAATTCCAACTTTTGCTTTTTTGAAAGCTTATTTTGTGCGCCGATATTTTATTTATGGCGCTAAGGGCTTGATTTATAGCTATTTATTTGCCTTTTCGCGTTTTGCCAAAGCCATTAAAACTCGTGAAATTTTTGAAGAAAAAAATGAAATAAAATGAAAAAAATAATTTTAATTTTTTTAAGCTTTCTAACTTTTTCTTGCGGCGCGCAAAAAAAAGAAAGCCCCGTGATTTATTTTAGTAATTCTAGCCCAAATCCAATTCAAAATATTGAATGCGAATGGACAGAAGAAAACAAATTATCTTTATCAATTTTGAACCCCGGACAAAGCCGAAGCGAATCTTTTTATGTTCGTGGCGATTCAAATTTTTTTGGGCAAGTTAAAGTTTCTTGGCAAAATGCGAATGGCGAAAAGATTGCTCGCGAATTCTTTTTTAATAAAAATAATTTACCCAGTTTTTCTGACCCAACAATTTACAGCTATGTTCAGCTTTATCTCGATCAAGAAGAGATGGAAATCACAACTTCTGACGCTCCAGATTTAGCGGGTAAAACCCGAAAAATGGACAGAATTTTGGCTCAATATCGCGATTCTTATGTAAGCGGCAAAAGGCAAGTCGAAACTTCTTTGATTAGAGTTCAATCTCATCGTGACAACTCAATTCCTACTTGGATTAGCACTTCTTATTAAAAAGCCGCTCTTTTGTTAAGGCTTTGTTGCCAAAAAACCCAATTTGCAACAAAGCCATTAAAAATCTTGAATTTGGTTTAATAAAACTCAACCAAGCCAGTTCCAACGTCGTACATGCCGCTGATTATTGCAATTTCTCCTCTTTTTTGAAGGTCGGACAAAATTTTGCTTTCTTTGATAATTTGTTTAGCAACTCGCTGAACATTGATGGCAGAAACTTTTTCAATAAAATGCAAATCATCAAAGTTGCTGCTTTTATCGGTGGTTTTAATCAATTTAGCTGCTTTGACCGAAGGTTTTATTTTGCGCAACAAGCCAGTTAGTTTGCCCATTTCAACATGATTACAAGCGCCTTTAATTGCTCCACATCCCGAATGCCCTAAAATCATAATTGTTTTGGCTCCAGCAACTGCGCAAGCAAATTCCATACTGCCCAAAATGTCGTCGTTTAGTATGTTTCCAGCAATTCGGCAGCTAAAAATGTCGCCCAAACCTTGGTCAAAAATTAATTCCGCCGAAGTGCGCGAATCAATGCAACTAAGAACAAAGGCGAATGGATGTTGTTGTTCGGAAGTTTCGTTGATTTGTTGTAATAAGTTGCGGTTGAGTTTGAGGTTGTTGATAAATCTTTGATTACCGTCTTTGAGCATTTGCACCGCTTGAGACGGACTTAGTAAGTCGCGCACTTCTTTGGTGAGGGCTGCAACTTCTTGTTCTTGCGAGTTTTTCAAATGATTGCGCTCGTGATAATTATTGCGCATGATAAAAAACATTGCCACGCCCATGCCAATTCCAACGCCTTTAAGCAAATCAAAAAACAACATGCCAATAATTGTGGCGATAAAAGGCAAAAAGTTTTCGCGACCCGAATTGTAGGCGTCTTTAAAAACTTTTGGTTTTGCCAATTTGTAGCCAACCACCAAAAGAACGCAGGCAAGGGTTGCCAAAGGAATCATATTGAGCAAAGACGGAATTGTTATTGCTGAAATCAACAACAAAAAACCGTGAAAAATTGCCGAAAATTTTGTTTTGGCACCAAAATTAATATTGGCACTCGAGCGCACCACAACTTGAGTTATGGGCAATCCGCCAATCAAGCCAGAAACTATGTTTCCCAAGCCTTGGGCTTTAAGTTCGCGATTAGTTGGCGTGATACGTTTTTGCTCGTCGAGCTTGTCGGTTGCTTCAACGCAAAGCAAAGTTTCAAGACTCGCCACAACCGCCATTATTAAGGCGATTCCATAAACATCGAGGTTGGTAATTTGTGAAAAATCAGGAAAGGTAAAAAAGCTAAGAAATTGTCCAAAACTTGTGGCAACTGGCAAACTAACAATTTGCTTCGGATTTAGATGCAAAAAATTGCTCAAAATAATTCCCGCAATCACCGCCACCAAAGGGCTTGGAATGGCTTTAAAGACTTTGTTTTTTTTAGCCAAAACCTCTTCCCATAAAATCAAAATCAGCATCGAAATTATTGCGATAACCACAGCGTTTGGCGTAATATTTCCAAACATGTGTCCAAGTTTTGCAAACGCGGTGCTGTTCATTTGGTCAAAATCATAATCATCATTAAATTCAGCATCAAAACCAACTGCGTGCGGAATTTGCTTGATGATAATAATTAGTCCAATGCCACTAAGCATGCCGCTTACAACCGAATTGGGAAAGTAGCGCGCAATATTACCAAGCTTAAGAAAACCCGCGGCAATTTGAATGATTCCAGTTATTACAACTGCTAACAAAAAAGCTTCCCAAGAATCGCCTAAAACCGAAATATAACCTAAAACTAAAACCGCCAAACCAGCGGCGGGCCCGCTAACTCCAAGTGCCGAACCGCTGGTTGCGCCAACCAAAATTCCACCAACAATTCCAGCAATAACGCCCGAAAAAAGTGGTGCGCCAGAAGCCAAGGCAATTCCCAAACACAAAGGAAGAGCGACAAAAAAAACCACTAAACTTGCAGGCAAGTCGTAGCGTAAATTTTCAAATATTTTTTTCATAAAAAAGCAAAATTAATGTAAGGAAAGAAATTGGTTATTAAGAGCCTTCATAAGCAAGGCTCTAGGAAAATAAATCAGTTTTATACCAGAACTGTTTTCGATATATTTTAATTTTTTACGCCGCATTAGTGGCGACCCACGCTTGTGGGGAAACCCGCTTAACAAAGCAAAGTTTGTTCGAGTTTCAAATAGCTTTGGTATAGATTTTGGGTGGCGAGGTTGGGATGGCTAAAAAATTTTTGGATAAAATGTTTGAATGATTTTTTTTCATCGCCAACAAGGCTAGCGAAATTTGAGGATTGTAATTACTTTGGCTAAAAAATTTGATATTTTCAAAGTCTAAATTTTCTGATTCAGAGCTTTCTTTTTCTGTTTCAAAATCAGCAATTTCAAGGTTTTTGGCTGAAAAATTGGTAATTGCCATAAACCCAAAATCGCAAAGCAATCCCAACAAAATGAAAGCAAAAATGAATTTTTTAAAAGTTTTTAGCATTCAAATGTTTTTTTGTTTTATTGAATTTGGTTTTTTTTAATTGAGATGGGCAAATTTACTTTGCTTTGAAAACCTGACTTAAGTTTGGTTAATTTTTTTTCAAGCAAAACACTTAAAATTAAATTAGGCGTTTTAAGTTAATGCCAACTTGACTAAAAAAAATGCATATCTAGCTTGCCGCATTCTTTTGAAAAAATAGCGCGCCAAAAGCAAAAGCGCCGATTTACCTACTTATTCATATGTCAAAAAACAATCCTCAAAAAAAAATTCCAAAAAACATGATCTTTGGCATTGAGCCAAAGCAACACTTAGTAAATGTTGTGATGACTGATGGAACCAAGTTTCAAATTTTAACAAGCTGGGGCAAAGAAGGAGATACTTTAACCCTAGATATCGATCCAAAAAATCACCCAGCTTGGCAAGAAAAAGGACAATCTTATGTCAATATTAACAGTGAAAGAGTTAATAAATTTAAAAGCAAATTTGGAAGC
Source organism: Rickettsiales bacterium (assembly GCA_947441695.1). Classification (GTDB taxonomy): domain Bacteria; phylum Pseudomonadota; class Alphaproteobacteria; order Rickettsiales; family UBA1997; genus UBA2645. The sequence continues at coordinate 4,197 of CANEUK010000017.1, read as the reverse complement.
TTTGATTTTGGCTCTAGTTCTGACTCTGACTCATCAAAAGAAGAGTCAAAATAAATCTAAATTCTTTAATAAGTCGAATTTGATTTAGCGTAAATATCTAAAAATTGCCTAAAAAAATTATCTGTCTAACTGGTTGGGGTCAAAAATACGATTCTTTGGAAATAATTTTCAAAGACCGTCTTTTTGACCCTTTTTTTGTTTCTTCTTTTGACTATTTTGCCTTTGATAATGTTGAAAAACTTTTTGCTGAAATTGCTGCCCAAAAATTAAATCCCGAAATTCTGATTGGCTGGAGCCTTGGCGGGCAACTAGCCGCGCGTTTGATTGAGAAAAAAATTATATCACCAAAACTACTTATTCTAATTGCGCCGCCTTTTCAAATGGTAAAAGACGAGCGCATTTCGGCTGGAATGACAAAAAATACTTTTGAAGAATTTTATCAAAATTTTGTCAACGCTCCTAACCAAACGCTGAAGAAATTTTCCATTTTAACCGCAATGAATGATCGCAATTTTGCTCAAATTGCGCGAAACCTTCACATTAACGATCAGAATTTTGCTCAATTAAAGTTTTGGCTTGAAGAGTTAAGTCGTTTTTCTTGTTTTGACGTTGATTTTTCTAACATGCCAAGAACCCTTTTCTTTCAAGGCGCTGGCGATATGATTGTGCATCAAAATCAGGTCAAATATTTTCAAGAAAGAATAAAAAATTTTCGTTTAGAAATTTTTAAAAATTGCGGTCACGCGCCACATTTGAGCAATATTGAGCTTTTAAAAAAAAATATTTTTGAAGAAATTAATCGGATAGAAAATTGTTTTCCACAAACTATCAAAAAATAGTTTATTCGATATAGAATATCTGATTGATTGGCTTGGGCTTATATAATGAATCAAAATCGACTTCTTCAATCAATTTGGGCATATTCGTATTTCTTAAATTTTGCGACGATAAGAAATTGCTTCAAGCAAGTGCGGTTCTTCAATTTTTGAGTTTTCTTCTAAATCGGCAATAGTGCGCGCAACCCGCAAAATTCGAGTGATTCCGCGCATTGAGCTGTGATTTTTTTCAACGGCCTTTTGCAAAATTTTTTGGCAATTTAGGTTAAGTTCGCAGAATTTTTCTAAAATTTTGCCGTCAATTTTGCTGTTAATTTTGGGCAGATTTTTCATTTGGTCTTCGGCATCATATCTGTTTTTTTGCAAGGTTCGAGCCCTTAAAACTCTGGCGGCGATTGTTTTTGAATCTTCGCTTTTTTGCAAATTTTGTGTCGCAAAAATATCAACTTGCCCAACATTTATAGAAATGTCGATTCGATCTAAAAGTGGGCCAGAAATTTTATTTTGGTAATCTTGCCCACAAATTGGCGCTTTTTTGCATTGGCGCGCGCCGTCGCCCAAATAGCCGCAGCGGCACGGATTCATTGCCGCAACCAATTGAAAATTTGCCGGATAAGTAATGTGGCTGTTAACCCGCGAAATGCTGATATTTCCAGTTTCGAGCGGCTGACGAAGAGCGTCTAAAACTTGGCGCGGAAATTCGGCCAGTTCGTCTAAAAACAAAACTCCGTTATGAGCCAGCGAAACTTCGCCAGGTTTGGCGCGCGTTCCGCCTCCAACCATTGCGGGCATTGAACAAGAATGATGAACTTCGCGATAAGGTCGATGCGTGATTAATTTTCCGTCAGCAATTTGATTGCTTAGGCTGTGAACCATGTTGATTTCGAGAATTTCGGTTAATTCTGGCGGCGGCAAAATTCCGCCTAATCGCGACGCCAACATTGATTTTCCAGTTCCTGGCGGCCCAACCATTAACAAATTATGTCCGCCAGCTGCGGCAATTTCTATTGCTCGTTTGGCGGTTTCTTGCCCTTTAACGTCGGATAAATCGGGATAGTTTTTGCTTTGAAAAATTTTAGTAGTTTCGGGGCGAGCCAAAATTTGCTCGCCTTTCAAATGATTAATCAGTGTCATTAAATTTGGCGGCGCAATAATGTTTAAATTGCCTGCCCAAGCTGCTTCGCGACCATTTTTTTCGGGGCAAATAATACCACAATTTCTTTGATTGGCACCAATTGCCGCTGAAATAATTCCGCTAACTCCATCAATTGCGCCGTCTAAAGACAATTCGCCCAAAATAAAAAAATCATCAACCAATTTTTGTTCAAGAACTCCAATTTCAATCATAATTGCCAACGCAATTGCCAAATCAAAATGGCTGCCTTCTTTTTGTACATCGGCTGGCGCCAAATTGACGGTGATTTTTTTGTAAGGCCATGAAAGACCAGTTGACGAAATAGCGGCGCGAACTCGTTCTTTTGATTCGCCAACAGCTTTGTCGGGCAAGCCAACAATTGTGAAACTTGCCATTCCTGGTGAGATTTTTACTTGAACGTCAATTGCGGCAACGTCAATTCCGGCAAAAGAGAAGGTTTTTGTTTTGGCGACCATGGTGTGATTTGATTTATTTTTGGTGAAAAATAAAAATATTTTGTCGAATTTTCGAGGCCGCCCTCAAAAATCCGACTCAATTTAGAACTAAAAATCGCAGCTTTTTAATTGTTATAATACATTTCAAACTCAACGGGATGCGGCATTTGATCAACGCGATCAACTTCTTTTAACTTTAATTCAATGTAAGCGTCAATTTGTTCGTTAGTGAAAACGCCGCCAGCAAGCAAAAATTCACGATCTTTATTCAAGGCGCTTAAAGCGTCGCGCAAAGAGCGTGAAACGGTTGGAATTTTTTTGAGTTCTTTTGGAGTTAAATGATAAAGATCTTGGTTTTTTGGCTCTCCTGGATGGATTTTATTTTTAATTCCATCCAAGCCAGCCATTAAAAGTGCCGCGCAAGTTAAATAAGGATTTGAAGCTGGGTCGGGAAAGCGAGCTTCAATGCGACGCGCTTTTTCGTTGGTAACGTGCGGAATGCGAATTGAAGCCGAACGGTTTTTTGCCGAATAAGCTAAAAGAACTGGCGCTTCGTAGCCGGGAACCAAGCGTTTGTAGCTGTTGGTTGTGGCGTTAGAAAAAGCGTTGATGGCTTTGGCGTGTTTGATGATTCCACCAATATAAAACAAGGCTAGCTCGGATAAATTAGCGTGATTGTTGCCGCTAAATAAATTTTCACCTTTTTTCCAAATTGATTGATGAACGTGCATTCCCGAACCATTATCAGCAAAAATTGGCTTTGGCATGAAAGTAGCGGTTTTTCCGTAGGTTTCGCAGACGTTATGCACAACATATTTAAATTTTTGAATATTGTCGGCGGTATCAGTTAGCGTGCTATATTTAAAGCCAATTTCAAATTGCGAATTAGCAACTTCGTGATGATGCAAAATTGGTGTAATTCCAACTTGGCGCATGGTTTCAACAATTTCGCTTCGTAAATCTTGACCCGAATCGAGCGGCGCTGGATCAAAATACGCGCCTTTAATTGGCGAGCGACGAGCCAAATTGCCGCCATCAATTTTTTTGTTAGAATTGTGGGGCGCTTCTTGCGAATCAATTGCGTAAGAATTTCCGTGGGTTCCGTTTTGAAAACGCACATCGTCAAAAACAAAAAATTCTGGCTCTGGCCCAAAATAAGCTACATCTCCAATTCCACTTTTTTGTAAATATTCTTCAGCTTTTTTGGCGGTAAAACGAGGATCGCGATCATATCCCAAGCCAGTTGTTGGCTCGATAACGTCGCAAGTAATTATTAAAGTTGGCAAAGTAGCAAAAGGATCAATAAAAGCGGTGTTTAATTGTGGAATTAACATCATGTCTGATTCGTTAATTTCTTTCCAACCCGGAATTGACGAGCCGTCAAAAGCGATTCCTTTAATTAGTTCTTCTTCGCCAATCTGATCGGCGCAGTGACTGATGTGAAGCCATTTTCCAGCGTAATCACAAAAACGAAAATCAATAAATTTAATATTGCTATTTTTAACCATTTCAAAAATAGCCAAAACGCCAGATTCTTTTGACATTGTTTAGATTTTAAAAATTTTAAGGGAAATTAAGGATAAGACTAATCAAAAAATAACTTTTTAAAAAAGCACCTTTGAAAAGTATAGTTGAAGTTTTAAAAATTTTTCTAATTGATTTTTTACCAAGCCTTTCTACAAAGCACCAACTTGAAAAATAGCGTGCCCTTAGCTCAGCTGGATAGAGCAACAGCCTTCTAAGCTGTAGGTCAGACGTTCGAATCGTCTAG